>CAMKLG010000006.1 GCA_946413585.1 uncultured Bacteroidales bacterium | reverse complement strand
CTTTGGTTCAAGATATTATTCCTCCGATTTGAGTGTATGGTTGAGCGTGGACCCGCAAAGCGACAAATATGCGTCGCTTTCGCCGTATAATTACTGCGCAAATAACCCGGTGAAGTTGGTGGACCCGAATGGGGAAGATTACGAGGTTGTTGTAGTTGGTAACACTATCACTATAAAAGCCACTTATTATACACATCCAGATAATTTTAATCGGGTAGATCAAGGTGTACAAGCATGGAATCGCCAAAGTGGCCTATATGAATATACGACAGATGATGGTAAAACATATTCTGTTAATTTTGAATTAAAAACAGTAAAACGCAATTCGTTAAATGATGTCAAGGACAGTCAAGGCTCTTGGAACTGGGTGAAAACAGAAGATTTTAAAGGTGCAAAACGAGGCGACTCGGACGGTCACAACATAAATCTAGACATTGACATTTCTAACGCGCCTGTCCGAACGGTCATTCATGAAATAGGACATACTCTAGGGATTGCCGATGATGCCTATGGCGTGATGGAGTCTGGAGGGGATTCGGACTTCATACTTGACGAACATATAATGACAATATTAAAAGGAGCAGAGATACAATCCACCAATGGCTCTTCAAATAATTCAAATTGTGACTGTACCCAAAAGGAAGGTGTAAATTGCGTATATGAAAACAATAAAATGAGCGGTTCGTTTAGACGAAAAGGTTTGTAAAAATATATTCACCCTGAGTTATGAAAAAGATTTCGATTTTTGCAATATTGACGTTCTTGATTTTGTCAGCCCTATGTCAAAACACTATGATAAATGAGAATGTCATTATATTGGGAGAGAAATACTTCAACAACCCTGTGTCGATTATGATGAAAGTGGACATAGGCAATAGCGATTCTTGTCAATCGTTTGATGGGAAAGATTTTAAACAACCTCCTTTTTTGTTAGTTGAGAAGGCTTACTTTGACACACTGAATAATTATTCCGAACTGACCGTGTTCAACAAGGACTGTTTTTTATACAGATGGTTCTCATTCCCGTCTTTTGTCCGCAACTATGTCATCCCTTACATGGATACAACATCAGTGTTGTACCAACGGGTCTATAAAACATATCCTAATTGCTATATTGATACATTTGGTGATATGGGTGGAATAGTTCGGCATCAGACAACAATTGATTATGGTACTTTATATGCTACAGAGGTCTCACACCATAATTTTCTAATCGTTTTGATGAGTGCCAAGATATATAACATATACTTGCATAGTTTAGGGATGGACAACGTTTACAAAGGGGCGAAAAACACCTATTATGAAGGAACGTGTGAAGAAAATGGATTATATTACAAAGTCGCCATTCCTATTTTGGAAAACTGAATCCGTAGCGGAAAGCTAAAGAAAAAAATTATATCCTAATTAATGCGATTAATTTTCAACCTTATCAATGGACAATAACCAACCTTACCATACGATGATTCCCCATCCTAGGACAACAGGTGTGCAAGCAACCGTTTTCTGTCCCCGACACGCATTCCCAGACAGGGAAAGCATGTCATACGGGATCATTGTGGAGTTCTCCCCACGCCCCTCAGTCTTGTTATCCATTTCATATTCTGCATTCTGCATTCATCATTCTTCATTGTCTTTCACCTTCTCCGCAAAAGAAAAGGATTCCGAAACCGGCCTATCTTACTTTGGATCACGGTATTACAGCAGCGACCTGAGCATCTGGCTGAGCGTCGATCCCATGAGTGACAAATATGCCTCGCTCTCGCCTTATACTTACTGTGCGAATAACCCAGTGAAATTAGTGGATCCGAATGGGGAGGAGATTGGGGATTTCTATGATTTTTACGGAAATCATTTAGGAACAGACGGAATCAAAGATGGAAAAGTGTATTTGGTGCAAGGTGCTTCTACTACTTATTTTGACAATAATAAAAAAGTAAACAAAGATGCTAACATCCAGATTTCCCAAACTACCACATATAAAGATTTGGCAACAGCTATAGCATTGTTTCACAGCAATGGGAACAATGGAGGGAAAAAAGAAGTCGGAGGTGCTTACGATTCAAATGGAAAATGGGAAAAAGGAGAAAGTTACGATGATCATGTTAAATTGCCAATCAGTGTAGGTAGGACATCTATTCATTTGCACACTTGGGGGAAAAACGATGAGATAGGCACGAAGAGTTATCGTTCACCAGAAAACCCGAGCGACAAAGACTGGGAAAGTTTTGCTGGTTTTAGCCAAAATATAATTGTAGGTAAAACGAGCGGTGAGTATGACTATTCGTTAGGCTGCTTAATTAACAGGAAGCCCATAATTTGTTTTTATGGCAATAAAGAAACGGATGATCCAAATTGTTCTATAAGTATTGAGGCCGCAGAAAGAATTGTCAAAAATGGAGGCAAAGAAGGATATGACATACAACCGTTTTGATTAGTTTTAATCAGCTATTAAAAAATGAAGAATTATATATTAACGTTTTTGTTTGTTACGGTTGCTGTTGTTACTGGGTTTTCACAACCAGATTCCGCCGTGTTTGACGATGCGGCACATTGCTATGCTCCAAGCTATTTTGTGCTTCTTAACGGAAAGTTGCCGTTGAACATGCGCACCGTGTTTCGCGTAGAATCAGAACTATATCCAGATTCCATCATATATTACTGGAGGAACAACTTTAAATCGTATTCTATCAAAAACAAAATATGGAATTTGTGTGAGGATATTCATGATTCTGTAAAAGTTTACATAAAATATGTTTATGATGAACCTGTAGGATGGTATAAAAAATATAAACATCACGTCTATTGTGACACTTTAGAGTGGGGTACTTTCAAGATGATTGGAATAGTTATCATAAACGAAATTAATGTCAGAAAACATTTATACTACATTCACTACGAGTTAGAACCTCCTTGGGTGCGTTATGTAGTTTATAAAAAAGAATATGGGAATCGCAAGCGTTTCTACAAAAAAATATTTAGAGGGGTATATCCTGTCGGTTTTGATATACAAGAGAAAAACAATCATCCCAGGGGCCACCCTTTTCCTAAATACAGGTAGCATCGTTTTTTGATCATACTTCACCTTTTCCTATTCAGTTAAAAAAAAAGATGAAGTATCTATGCCGCAAACTACAAGTTTATGACAGAGCGCAGCACCCTCTGGGGAACCATCAACATCAACGGCAAGGAGGTGGTTCAAACAGTAATTAAAAGCTACAGACATCAAAAAGATGAGAAAAACTGTAGCCAACCAAGTCAAGAATCCGCGCCGATCCGCGCGATCCGAGGAGATTCCTTCGTTAGCCTCCGGCTGGCAAACTTTTTCTTACGGGAAACTCGGCGAACTTACCGAAAATATTCGTACTTTTGCACTCCCGTTTGAATCCCAAAACTACACCTTCAAGATGCAGTACGAATACGACAGCTGGAACAGAATACAGTCTATCACCTACCCCGACGGGGAGGTGGTGAACTATGATTACAACCTCGGCGGAATGTTACAAAGGGTTGAGGGAGAAAAAAACGGGAATGCATATAAGTACATTAACGAAATCCAATATAATCCGTTTGAGCAGAAAGAGGTAGTCTATTACGGCAATGGGGCTGTGACATCCTATAACTATGACGTGTTGCTGCGACTCAGTCATCTGTACTCCAAGTGTGCCGACGGTGTGATGCAGGACATTACCTACAACTATGATTCCGTGGGCAACATCAATTTCATTAAAAATCACGCTAGCGCTCTACCCAACACTTTGGGCGGAACTTATCGCAGCGACTATATCTACGATAACCTCTACCGTCTGACATCTGCGACAGGGTACTGGCATGGCAACAACACCCTGCATTATGAGACCTCTATAGAATATGAAAAGAACGGCAGGATTTCAAGAAAGATTTTGCATGCAGACACTTGGCTTGACGGAAATTACGCTACCAAGAATTATGACAATGAGTATTACTACGCAAATTCCAGCCAGTCCAACACGCTGTCATACATCAACAACAATCATGAACAATCCTTTGAGTGGGATTTGAAGGGCAACATGATATATCATAATGGCATGCCCATGAAACGCTACCTTTGCTGGGATGAACAGAACCGCCTACTTGGTGTGAAGGACGATATGATACAGTTTTCATACTACCTTTATGATGCCAACGGAGACCGCGCATACAAGTTCACTGGCGAATATGCTGCACAGAATCAGAGCGGACAATGGCACTATTATTATTTCGTGGACCGTCCGACCTTGTATGTTTCCCCCTATTTAGTGACCAACAAGAAAGGCTACACCAAGCACTATTATGCGGAGTCTGAGCGCATCGCCAGCCGTATTGGAGGCGGCGGTTTACATGACCTGCTCCATGACTATGCGGGACATCATGAAATGGACAGCATTCATAAGGAAAGTTCCGCATCGCTTTTCGGCAAAGTAATAGAATGTCTAAGTCTTAATGTGCAACCCCAAAAAAATGCGCTCGACTATTTGTACTATTGGCAGGAGTTCGTAGAGGAGGAAAAGGAGTGCTACTGGTACCACCCCGACCATCTCGGCAGCTCTTCTTGGATAACTTTTACCGACGGCAAGGCTGTGCAGCACCTACACTATCTCCCCTGGGGCGAGGATTTCGTGAACCAGAAATCGAACGGATTTGATGGTGTACGTTTCACCTTCTCCGCCAAAGAAAAGGACGTTGAAACCGGCCTAAGCTACTTTGGTTCAAGATATTACTCCTCCGACCTGAGCATCTGGTTGAGCGTTGACCCGATGGCTGCGAAATATCCGTCGATGAGTCCGTATGTTTACTGCGCGAATAATCCGGTGAGGTTGGTGGACCCGAATGGAGAAGAGGTTGGGGATTTCATTTTTAACGGTACCATTATTGGAAACGATGGAATTGATGATGGATTGTTGTATGTTGTCAGAAACGTTGACAATCCTGATTGTGATGTTGCTGTTGACTTTATATTGAATAATTCAGGTAAAACTCAAGCATTTGTCGAAAATAGCATCGCTTATGACAATAGCATCTTAATTGAAAGTTCTGTTCAAAACAGGCAAGCCATGATTAATATAGTATCAAAAGACAACGGATTGGGAGGTACGGCGGATGCTAATAATCGTGAATATGGTGGAATCATTAAAGACGGTAAAGTTATTCCGCTCGAGCCTGGAACAATTGGAAAATTAGTATTAGGCAAAAAAAATTATTTGACATTTCCTGGCGAAGCTACTTTTCACTCACACGCAAGCGGTGATACTGATGTACCAATTATTGATAATACAGTGACTACAATAACTAACGGCAAGCCATATGCATGTTGGGAACAAAAGCCATCCCAAGTAGACATTGATAATGCAGGGACTTCTACACATTATGTTTTTGCCATGCAGGAAAAGATAGTTTATATGTATAATTCTTCTGGAATTCAAGCCACTATGCCAATGAATCGTTTTGTTAACCCCCAAAAAATCAAGAGAAGATAATGAGTGTTAAAAAGAATTATTGGAGAATATCACAATTATTGTTATTTCTAGTGATGTTAATGGATTTCAGTAATATTTCTGCGCAAGAAACTAATCTGAAAGAACTAATTGCGATATCAACCACAATATTTAGAGATTCCATATGTAGTAAACAATATAATCCTCATCATAATTATTTATTAGAAAACAAATTGCAAGGTTATGAGATAGATTGTTATTTGTTTTTGCCAGATTATTATGAATTGATAGAGTATATAGATACAAACTTTTATGGAATAGCGTTGCAAAATAGAAAGTTGGCAATATATAAAATATCAGTAGATGATTCTGTAAAATATTGGAAGAAAGTTCAATCAATCAAGTTTTCAAGCGATGAATCTATCAGGGTGCTAAGAAAATCATCTATTATGCTCATTTCAGACACTATAGAGATAACTGTACTGAAGATTAATTTGTCAAAAAAACGCAGAAATCAAAACATAATACGAAAAGATTGGTGTTTTGCATTCAGTGACTGGTGTTTAAGTAAGTGGATTTTTTGTCCTAATACCAATCGTTGGACTGTGGTATCGTCAAAAATAGAAGGAAATTAAGAAAAGCCTGCTTCTTCCGAGTATCATCAAACAATTAACAGCAAGGTTATGCCCGCTACCCCCACATATAGCCCGCCGTACCCTCAGAATTCCGCAGAATTCCTGCGCCCATATCTGTGCAGACACGTGCGATACGCGGAGACACACCTCGTCCCGCCCCTGAAGGGGCATCAAAACCCCCGCTCCGCATCCGTTTCCTACCGAGCTTTATTCCCTGCTGGGGAAAGGCAAAACCGTTCTTTCAAGGCCTTGTCCGGCAAGGGATCCGTCCCGGCACACCCACCGCCATTCCGCCACACCCCCAGCCAGTCCCGGCCACGGCACACCGCAACCGTGTGGCGGAATCCCGGACAACACCCACACCGTGACGGAACTTTCACCTTCTCCGCCAAAGAAAAGGACGTTGAAACCGGCCTATCTTACTTTGGCTCACGGTATTACAGTAGCGACCTGAGCATCTGGTTGAGCGTGGACCCACAGAGTGACAAATATGCTTCTTTGAGCCCGTATGTTTATTGTGCGGATAACCCGGTGAGGTGCGTGGATCCGAATGGGGAGGATTGGTTTGAAAATGAATTAACAGGAGATGTTTACTACAGCAAGTACCTTACCAAAGATGATGTTTCACATATTGAAGGGGAAGGTTGGAAATGGATGGGAAAAGATGATATGTTTGGCTCTTCTCCCACTCAACTTATCTTAGTCGATCATTTTGACAAATCCACATTTGTTAATTGTGATCAAAAAGGTGTTGAAACAGCACTTTTTAATGGAAAAAATGCAAAGAATTTTATGAGTGATATGGGTTATGAATTTATGCCAACTAAACTTGAAGTAGCTATTACAAAGTATCAACAAATGGCAGATGTCGATTTGTCAGGTGCACCTAAATATATATACTACCAACAAACAAGTGAAAAAGCATTAAAATCAGAATACATCCCAAAAACTGCCACAGCTTCATATTCTGTTCTAAGCCGTACAAAGTATGTTGATAAGCCTTTGGGATTTCATGTGTGGAAGACAACATGGACAGAAACAAGGCAATATTCCTATTCCACTAGCGATCTTATGAAATATGGAAATGCTATGAAACAATTGCTTCCAAAAATGATGGAACTTTACAAGGATTTCGAATCCCTTCATATGGAATCATTAATTCGTCGCAAATAAGGTTTTAGATATGAGACACTGTTATTTATTATTTATTTTAGTTTGTTTCACCGCCTGTGGACAAACTCACAACAACAATGTAGAAACTGCTTGTAGAAATCCTATCCCAGACAGTATTTGCTGTTTTTTTCCTTCGGATGAAATCATTTATACATCAAAATTACTTCCTTTAGGCCTCTCTCAAAAGTGCACAAACCCTTCGGTGTGTTGTAAATACCTTTTGGTGGTTTCAAAAGACAATTTAGATTTCGACAATATAATGGATTATGCTGAAAAACATTCTATTCAAAAAATGTGCGATACCTCAAAACTTGTGATTTTGAAAGACAAAGATTTTGATAAACGAGAACAATTGGATTCTTCTTATATTAATGCGCAAATTTCGAATATCATACCGGATTTTAGAATGGGAAGTGTTTACGAGCCTGATAATGTAGATAGTTTATGGGTTGATTCAACAACTCTTACGGGTTTATCAGATGGTTATACTTTATTTGTCATTAAATCTGGTGACACATTCGTGTTGGATGACAAATGGGACTGCCATCGAATGTGGCTTCCATCTCACCTACAACACGGCTACCGTTCAGGAATTGCAATTAATCCTAACAACGAGTATGTTATCTTTTGGTGCGTTGCATGGTAAAACAGTTCGAAAAATGTGACAAACAATTGAATCCTTCCTAATCTCATGTGGTGTACATGTTTTTCGTATTTTTGCCCTCATCAAAAACTCCTATGCCCGCCACCCTCACATATAACCCGCTGACCCCGCAGAAATCCGCAGAATTCCTGCGCCCATATCCGCGCCGATACGCGCGATACGCGGAGATTCACCCTGTCCCGCCCCTGAAGGGGCTTGGGGAACCCCGCGCCGCATCCGGTTCCTACCGAGCTTTGGCCCCTGGCGGGGAAACCTTGCCGTGCGGAATCAAAGGGGACCCGTCCGTTCTTCCCAAACCAATTCCTAATTCCAAATTCCTAATTCTGCATTGGTCTTTCACCTTCTCCGCCAAAGAAAAGGACGTTGAAACAGGCTTAAGTTACTTTGGATCAAGATATTACTCTTCCGATTTGAGCATCTGGCTGAGCGTTGACCCGATGAGTGACAAATATGCATCGCTTTCGTCTTATACTTATTGTGCGAATAACCCGGTGAAATTGGTGGATCCGAATGGGGAGGAATTGACAGATTTTTATGATATTGCGACAGGCGAACATTTAGAGCATATTGAAGATGGAATAGATGAAGCAATCGCTATACACAGAATTGTTTATGACGCATATGTTAAAGAAGGAACATTGGATGAGAACAAAGACAAAATAGGTTACTCTTTAGGGAAGAATTCTGATTTTGTAGATTTGGCAGGAACTATTTATGCAGAATCTGATGCAAAATATTATTCATTAGAAGAATCTGCTGGAATAGGCTCTGTCATTCGAAACAGAGCAAATGCTAATAATTCTTCATTGGTTGCAGAAGCATCAAGTGGAAATATTTATGGGTGGGGAAATCGAAAATCAATTTTGTCTCCTAATGCTAACCCGGAGAAAGTAAATCTTGCATATAAAGCGGCTATGCTCACCATCGGAGGTGGTTTTGACTTTTCTAAAGGAGGCTTTTACTGGCAAGGAAGAGATTTTGCAGAACTAGGAAGTGGAGCAAATAATCAATTTTATCAAAATGGTTTTCATTTCAGATCCTCTTATCATGATATTTTTGGTATGGGAGACAAGTTGAGTGATGACTCTTGGAAGTACAAATACGAATCTACCGCAGCTGGTGGGAGAACCGTCTTTATGAGACTGACAAAAGCTTGGAAGGATGCACATCATACAGAAAAATGGCACGGAGGACGTTAAAAAGCTATGAAATATCACGCTATAATACTAATAATTGTATTGGGATTTGTCTGTTGTTATTGCAGGGGCTCAAAATCACCGAATTGTAGTGTACCTGATAATGACGATGTATTATTTCCTATCAATAAAAACTATTCTTCAACAGACACAGTTTATCCTATTCTTATCACAGATTCTATCAAAATTAATTACATAATAACTAAGTTACGAAATAAGTTCGTACCGCAACAAAACTTTGTGAGTTTCAATTTGGAAGAAGGAAAATTCTATCGTTTGGGACAGTTTTTGGTTGTTGATTGTATGCTTGTGGGGCCTTCGGGGTGGGCTTCAAACTTTCGCCAATTTTTTATTATAGATGTTAACAATCATAGAAGTGTCCATATAATGAGTTTGTCAAACAATATCAACAACTTTTTTTTATCTGATAATTTGACAGTTAATAGCATTGAGTATCCTGACGAGTTCTTCCATGGCAGAGTATCTGAACATTTTTTTGACGCGGAAAGCACTACATTTAAACTCATAAACACAACCATAGAAACAGACTCTCTATCTACCATATCAGTAAAAGAATCTGAAAAAACAATCAAATGGAAAGATGTATATGACTATCTTGTACCAAATCTTTAATAAGTTTAGGAAGTATAGTCCGCTGCCTCCAACGCCCTCTGTTTCCATTGGATGTTCCGCCACATACTGTGTTCACTATTCATCATTCTTCATTCATCATTCTTCATTGTCTTTCACCTTCTCCGCCAAAGAACGCGACTCCGAAACTGGCTTAAGTTACTTTGGCTCAAGATATTACTCCTCCGACCTGAGTATCTGGCTGAGCGTGGACCCGATGAGTGACAAATATGCGTCGCTGAGCCCGTATGTTTATTGCGCGGACAACCCGGTGAAACTGCTGGATCCGAATGGGGAGGAATTTGGCGATCCACCCTTAACAAGAATAGTAAACTTGGGATTTCGATCTAAAACTTTTCGGAAATTATTTCGAAAAGCAGGATTAACAACAGAAAACATATCTCATATCATTAATTTTGGAAACCAATCATTTACTTGTTCTCAAGCAAAAACAATAATGCTTAATCTTTGCAACTCTGATTATGAAAATGTAATTGCTCTAACACACGAAATGACAAACTTAATCAATGCTGAAAAATTACAGAAAAATGACGAGAATGTTAGAGTTGGTGCTATTTCATACAAAGAATATGCAGAAAATGCTATCCGAATAGAGAATGAAGGAATTGCTAATCAAATCATTGTAGCTTCAGAAATAGATTACACTTTCCCCAATAAAGAGTCAATGAATGACTTGAAAAGTCAGTACAAAGAAGGTATTATAAATAGGAGACAATTATTAAATCAACTCAATGAATCAGACTTTTTTCGTGATGAATTTGGCAGAAACGCAAAAGATTATTACTATGAACAAGGGAAAAACATTAGAGAATCTCAAATACAGAGAGAGAGACAAAGTAAGAGAGGTTTCTAAATACATAGTCTCCATCTTTCTTGTCGTCCTGCTCTTGCCCAACAATATGCGTGTTATTGCACAGAATCCAATAATACAGAATGATACCATGCGGTTCACTATGACTTTTACTTCTTATAGTGTATTAGATAGCGTATATTCTCCTATGAAATATCATATTCTGATTGAGAATCAACCCAAACAGATTATACTTGACCATTATGCACAAATGGACACTTCAATGATTTTTTCATTGTTGGGCGATAAAAGCTATGATTGGGCTACAAATCTCATATTATATGATTTATACGATATTAATGCACATCTGTTATATGCTTTTGACATTAAAACTCGAGAAGATTGGTTAGGATTTTTCCAAGATAAAGACATCGTTATGTGGCATGATTTTTTTAAGCGTAGGAAAGATACACAAAGTACAAAGGTAGAGTAGATTCACTTTTTTCGTATTTTTGCCCCATCAAAAACCGCTATGCCCGCCGCCCACACATATAGCCCGCTGCTCTCGCAGACACACGCAGAATGCCTGCGGATAAATACGCGCAGATACGCGCGATACGCGGAGCCTTCCCCGTGATACGCGGAGCTACAGCACAATTGTGAAGTGTCACAATCCAATTTTCACACGTCGTAGGTCCAGCATATTGACTGGATTGGTGCCTAAACCTTGGATGTTTTTGCGGGCGAAGCGTACCACTTTATCGTAATACATGATTACGAAAGGCGCATCTGCCACCAGGAGGGAATCCATCTTTACATAATATTCCGTGCGCAGTGAATCATCTGTGCAACGTTGCGATTTTTCGTATAGTTGGTCGAATTTTGGGTTCACATAGTGCGTGTAGTTGGAACCTGCCGGCTGTAGGTTCTTAGAACAGAAGAGGGACATCTGATTCTCTGCATCAGGATAGTCACAAATCCATGAAGCGCGAAAGAATGGCAGTTGGTAACTCCGCATCATCTCACGTTGCTGTGCCGCCTGCGCCACATCCAACTTCAAAGTAATGCCGATTTGTTCCAACTCATGTTGAATATACTGACATAAATCCGCATATTGTGCTGATACAGTGAGTGTTATAGCAGGAAGACCCTTGCCGTTAGGATATCCGGCTTCCGCCAATAACTGCAAGGCTTTCTGTGGATTGTAGTCATAACCGCCTGTACGCTCAGGCTGGTAAGATGGCATTCCACGCGGCACAAAACCCGCCGTGCCCGCATAACCCATGTCGTTGCGCAGATATTTCATCATCTTGCTTCGGTCGAAACCGTAATTGATAGCCTGTCGTATCCGTCTGTCCTTCAACGGATTGTTCTTGTCTGTAGGTTTCAGATTAAAGCCTAAATATTCGGTATTGAGGTAAGGACCTGTAATCAATTGGATTTTGTCGGCATATTCCGGATTAAGGTGGCCGTCTTTGGTCAGTAGTGCATCTTTGTAGCTCGGGTCAATGCCAGACATGAAATCCAGCGAGCCCTTCATAAACTCCATGAACACAGATTGTTTATCCACAATAAAGGAGATGGCAACGGCGTCAATGTAAGGTAGTTGCACACCTGCAGAATCTTTCTCAAAGTAGTAAGGATTTTTGCGCATCACCAATTTTACCCCTTCTTCCCAAATCTGCATTTGAAACGGGCCGGTACCGACAGGATATTTACGATAATCTTTGCCATAATGTTCCACCACTTCATGCGGCACCACCGAACAATATTTCATGGTCAGGATGCCGAGAAATGGCGGGAAAGGATCTGTAAGTTCGATTTGTAATACAGTGTCGTTCAGAGCTTTAAAAGCAGGGTTGCCTTGCTCGTCTCGTTTCACCTTTTGGAAAATCCACGCGCCGGGCGAGGCCACTTCCGAACTTACAATGCGACTCAAACTATAGACAAAATCCGCAGCCGTGACATAGCGCGGTTTCTCAAAAGGGAAAAAGTCGGTCTGATGGAAGCGCACGTCGTTTCGAAGGATGAAGGTGTAGGTCTTGCCATCTTCTGAAATGGTCCAGCTTTTCGCAATGGCCGGTACCACTTGCAAGTTTTCATCCATGTCAACCAATCCGTTATAAAGCTGATTACAAGGCCATATTGTAGATTGTCCAGAAGCATACGCAGGATCCAACGATAGAATGCCCGACGATTCATTGTAATGGAAAATCTGTTTGTCAGGATGATTGAACTTGTTTTTGCAAGAGACAAGCAAAACAATGATAGTCAATAAAATAGCACATTTAGAACTATGCAATCTCATATTAAGACAGTGCTTGGTTGACTTTCTTGGAGGATTCGAGCAGTGAGTTGTATTCTTCAGGCGTGATGTCGATGTAGAAGTAGTAAATGGGGTTCACAGGCTGACCGTTTTTGATGACTTCATAGTGCAGGTGAGAGCCTGAGGACATACCCGTAGATCCCACATACCCAATTAGTTGTCCGCGCTTTACCTTTTGTCCGGGTTTCACGGCAGCTTTCGACATGTGGGCGTATAGTGTTTGGTAGGAATAGCCATGGTTGAGTACCACGCAAATACCATAGCCGGAGCCGGCTTTCTCGCGCGAAACAGTACCGTCGGCAGTGGCATAGATGGGCGTGCCCTTCGGGGCTGCGATGTCAATGCCCGTATGATTGCGTAACGTCTTGAGTACAGGGTGGTAGCGCCTTCCGAAGCCGGAGGTGATGGTAAACATGTTCTTCAGAGGTCGGATGGCGGGAATGGCCGCTAACATCTCCGCTTTGGAATTCGCGATTTTCTCCAAAGTGTCTAAGGAACGAGCTTGCACCGCCAACCTAACGGTCAGTTGGTCAGCTTTTTTGTTTGCCGCTTTCAGTAAAGTGTTGGCTTCGGAACGCGACAAACTGTCGAAGCGCGTATCTTCAATCAAAAGCGGATAACGCACATTGGCAGGCACGGGATCAGCCTCAAATACATTACGATAGATGTTGTCATCCCGATCCTCAATGTCGGCCAATACTTCAGACATCAGGTCGATGCGGTTGTTGAGGTACTCCACTTCATCCTTCAACTCATTATTCTCCTTCTCCAAAATTTTCACTTTTGGGGAGTCAATAAAGTAGAAGCCGATCCAGACAAACACCAGAGCAAAAGCCACACCGCTGGCAAACACCCATGCGATACGCTTGAAAAGGTGCTTGAAGCTGAGCTTTACCTTCTCGTAAGTGAGGGTTTTAGGATTAAAGTGATAAAAAACCTTGTTCATTTTGCTTAATTACAGCCGATGCAGATTTTGTCGCCGACTCCGTAACTGTTAATGTTTCCGCTGTTCCGTTTGATGAGAATCTTCAGCTGGATGCCATATCTTTGTGCGATGTAGCGATAGGTGTCGCCCTCTTGCAACGTATGGTAAGGCACGGAGGATTTGGTGCTTTTCATTTCTAAGTAAATCACCTCATCTTCAATAGGTTCTGAACCGTCATAAACATCGTTATATAATCGGAGGTTCTTTTCGGTCATCTGCAAAGCGGCAGCCAACTTTTGATAGGTGTCTCCTGGGCGTGCCAAGATGAATTTGGTTTTGTTGTTCTCGTAAACGGGGCGGCTTGTGTAAGGGTAATATGCTGATTTATAAGGGATGGAATAAGGATCTAACACGAAAACGTTCAAACCGTTAACCTTTTCAGGCTGCTTCGTCACCTCAGGTGCAGAAGAGGTGGGAGGAGTGGGTTGCGATTCCTGTTTTTGCTTAGCCTCTTGCTTCGGTTTCCGTTGTTCTGCGGGTTTTTCTTCGGGTTGCGTTTTCTCTTTGTTTTTCTCTACAATCACCTGAATACCATTTACTTCCATGGTATCGGATTTTGCAGCCTTTTTAGTGGTTTCCTGTTTTGGCTCTTGTTTTGGTTCCTGTTTAGGTTCTTGTTTTGTTTCAGGTTTGGGTTCTTGCTTTGTTTCGACTTTCATTTCAGCCTTAGGTTCTGTTTTTACTTCCGCAACGGGTTGTGTATCAATTTTTCTTTCGGGTTCGGCCACTTGCGTAGGTTTGGGAGTAGGTGTATTCGCAGCGACAACCTTGTTAGCGTCGTTCACGCGTTCGGGTTGAGGTTTCTGCATGGCGCGCAAAGCAACCGTATCGCCCAGTTTTTGTGCTACCTTGCGATCGTAGTGCATCAGATAGTATTTTTCGATGATGGAAATCAGCGTGTCGGCATATTTCGGATTGCTTGAAAAACCTGCCTCTAAAAGTCCGTTAGCCCATGATTTGTAGTCTGTTATGGGATAATAGAACAGCTTCACGTATCGGCTGCGTGTTGATAAAAAGAGGGAGTGGTCACGGTAGGACTCCTCATCGGTCGCATATTTCCGATAGCAACTCTCCTGCTTTTTGTCGCTCGGACGATAGTAAGTCTCGCCTTTCCATTCTTGCGTGTGGCACATGATGGCGAAATGGTTGTGGCATTCGCGCACCAAATCGTTTGTGCCGGCTTGCGATGAATAAATGGCTTGTGCTAACGTGATGCTCGCCGGTACCCCGTAAAGCTCCATCTCACGCATCGCAAAATCCTTATATTCATCGATATAGTCGTAAATCTTGTCCTCCATCGTGTATTGTGCAAAACCGACGGACATCAGGCAAAGGCCTGCCAAAAAGCTGAATATTTTTTTCATCATTCTAAAATTATCTTCTTAATAAAATTTGGTCACCTGGATGAATTATCGAATTTTCTTCTAACATATTGTATTTCAGTATGTAGCGGAGCTGAACTCCGTAACGTTGGGAGATATATCGAAGGGTTTCGCCAGATTGTACAGTATGAATACGAGCTGCGTTTCCACGCGCTTTTGCCTCTACGTAAACAATCTCATTCTCAACAGGTTCATCGTTGGGACCTGCATCGTTGAATTTGCGCAGATTGTCAGACATCACCAAAATGTCTTGCGCGATTTTTTCGTAGGTGTCGCCTTTCTCCGCAATCACGAAATAGGTGTTGTTGTTTTTGAACACTTTGCGATAAGTGAAAGGGCTGGCATCCGTGGGATAATCGCTACCAATGGCCGTGAAAACGATTTTGTTGGAATTGTTGACGGAAGGAGAGGGTTTTGACGTGGGTTGGGTAGTTTGTGTCACGGGTTTCGTAGTGGTAACAGTTAATAAATCAGGATGTTCCTTGTTTTTCCACAACGTATCTAAGCGGGCAATGTTGAATCGCTCAATGAGGCTGATAAGACGATCAGCGTACTGCGGATTGGTGGCGTAGCCGTCCTGTTTCAGCGTCCGTGCCCAAGCTTTGTAGTCCATGATGTCCAGTTCAAAGAGATTGGAATAGCGTTTTCGGGAGGTGAGGAAGAGCGAATGGTCAGTATAGGAATCTGATACAGAGGGGTATTTGCGGAAACACTCTTGGAGTTCATCATCGTCAATCAGAATGGTGTCGCCCGTCCATTCGGTGTGGCATTTGATGCCGAAATGGTTGTTGCCCTCCACGGCCAAACGACTTTTACCACAAGCGCTCTCGAAAATGCCCTGCGCAATGGTGATGCTGGCTGGAATCTTGTACTCCTGCATCTTTTGGATGGCCACTTCGGCATATTGTGCAATATAATCGCGGATGTCCTGCTCGTTGTACTGCGCAAAAACCGTTTTTGTTGGCATCAACATCATCCCAACCAAACATACTATCGTCAATGTTTTTTTTATCATAAAATACTTATATTCAAATAATTATTTGTCTCATCATACAGTGGCTTACGACCCTGTTATTGGGATAGCAGCCCTATGGGCTTCTTAGGGAGGAGTTTAATTTAATACTTCCATGACCAAGTTGGTGTAGAATTGTTTAACGTCCAAACCTTGGCTTTTTACCTGCGCGGGGATGATGCTCAACGCTGTTTGACCAGGTATCGTGTTGACTTCCAGGAAGTAAGGTGTTTTGGCTTTTTCGTCGAGGATAAAGTCCACGCGCACGATGCCTTTGCAGTCGAGTTGGCGGAAAACGGTTTCAGCATATTGTTTCACAAGTGCTTGCATATCGGGAGCGATGTCGGCAGGAGTGATCAGGCTGTGCCCGATATCCGTATATTTGGCATCATAATCGTAAAACTCATTATGAGCCACGATTTCAGTGATGGCCAGCATTTTAACATCGCCGTAAGCTGAGGTTACGCCGCATGCCAGCTCACGACCGTGCACCATTTTCTCCACTATCAGCTGATTGTCGTACTTTAGTGCCTCTTCAATAGCGGCATCGAGTTCTTCGCGCCCGTGCACTTTCGTCACGCCGACGCTGGAACCTGAGTTACAGGATTTTACGAAGCAAGGATAGCCGCAAACTTTCTCAATCTGTTCGTAATCAATCGAATCGCCTGCATAATAATGCAAGGAAGGGGAGATAGGAATGCCCAATTGGGCTACCGCTAAATTGCAGTAGAACTTATTGAAAGTCAGTGCAGAAGGAAAACTTTTGCACCCCACGTATGGCATATTAATCATTTCGAAATAGCTTTGCAATTTGCCGTTCTCGCCGGGTGTTCCGTGAATGGCGATAAAGGCCACGTCAAAAACGATTTTTTGACCATCTATGGTCAGCGAAAAATCATTCTTGTCTATTTGGAAAATCCGGCCATCCTCAGCTTTGTAGTGCCAGTCACTTCCCTTAAAATGAATAAGATACGGTTCGAATAGTTCCTTGTCCAATTGATTGAAAATGTTGTCACCTGTTTTCAAAGAAACTTCATATTCACCGGAATCACCGCCTGCTATTAATGCTACTTTATACATATTATTCATTAATTATATACAAATTGCAAATATAGGGTTATTATCGACCCCATATTTTAGAACGGAAATTGTTTTTTAACAATAAAATGTGTGTTATTCTGACAGCTGTTGAATCGTATAAAAACGATAATATTCCCCTTTTTTCTCCATCAACTCTTGGTGTGATCCTTGCTCCAAAATGCGCCCTTCTTTCAGGAAAATGATGCGGTCGGCGAAACGTATTGTGCTGAGTCTGTGGGCGATGATGATGCCGGTATGTTGTTGGATGTAGGGCATCAGTGCTTCTTGGAAAAGATGTTCGGATTCATTGTCGAGGGCGGAGGTGGCCTCGTCGAGGATGAAGATTTGCGGGTTGCGCAGGATGGCGCGTGCGATACTGATACGTTGTCGTTGTCCGCCCGAAAGTCGCATACCACGGTTGCCGATTCGCGTTTGATACCCCTCTTCCAGCTCCATGATGAAGTCGTGCGCTTGGGCGATTTTTGTAGCCGCTATCACTTGCTCTTCCGTCACCCCCTCCATACCAAAGGCAATGTTTTCATACACGGTATCATCGAATAATATAACATCTTGATTGACAGTTCCGAATAAACTTCTTAAATCGGAAATGGCATACTGATTATGAGGAACACCGTCCACCAAAATCTCCCCGAAACGGATGTCGTAAAATCTGGGTAAAAGATCGACGAGAGTCGATTTGCCACTGCCTGAGGGCCCCACAATGGCAATCGTTTCTCCCTTTTTCAATGAAAAGCTGACATGATGCAGCACTTCGCAATTTTCTTCCTCCTCAAGAGGATTGTAGGAGAATGATACGTTTTTTACTTCCAGAATATCTTGAAAATCAGAGATATGGTAAGGGTTCGGAATCTCTTTTATCTGCTCGTCGGCATCAATGATTTCGTAGATTCTACTGGCTGCACTCGCGCCTTTCCGTACTTGATAGAATGTGGTAGTCAGTGATTTAGCGGGCGGCATCATGCGGGCGAACACCACAAAAAAGAGCATAAGCACGGACCCGCGAGCCATAAAATTCTCCGGAAATGCCACCAACCCAATTAACATGATGGCAAGCATGGAAAAAATGCACAGAAATTCTATTAAAGGAGAACCTAACTCCTGAATTCTGTAAATTTTCTTGTTTAATCTATAAAAATTGAAGTTTTCTTTCTGAAACTGTTCCGAAACATATTTTTGCGCGTTATAGCCTTTGATGATGCGCAATCCATCCACCGCTTCTTCGAAATAGGAGGTCATTCTTCCAATAAGTTGCTGACTCTTAAGTGAATAGTTGCGGATATTTTTGCTTATCGTGGATAGAAGTATTCCCATGAGCGGGATGATGATGAGGGTTACCAAGCTGAGTTTCACGCTGATAGTGAAAAGGGTGATTAAATAGACGATGATGAGGAATGGGTCGCGGCAGAGGGTCAGCAGGGAGGAAACGATGGTCCACTCCACCTCCTGTACGTCTGCGCCTATGCGGCTTACCACGTCGCCCGCACGTTGTTTTTCGTAAAACGAGAGTGGCAACTGAATCAGTTTTCGGTAGAATTCGTCCCGGATGTTGAAAAGAATACCGGATCGAATGCTTGCCAGCCAGAAAGTGCCTGCATATCGGCACAGATTCGACAACAGTGAGAGGACAATCATGGTGCCCGCGATGAGGAAAAGTGCGGCTCCTTGACCATAACGTTCTATCACTGTGTTCATTAAATAATAAAAAGTGTCAATGATATAACGTGATGAGAAGGAAAAGTCCGGCATGGCTGTCACAGGTTCCACTTGACGAAACAGAACCTGCAGGAAAGGTACCAGCAAAGTGAGGGTGAATATAGAAAAAAGAGCATAGAGTAATTGTACAAACAGTATCAATACTATTTGTAACTTGTAGTTTTTCAGGCATTTCAAAATTCGGACAAGATATTCCATACCGTCTTCAAATCGGGTGCAAAGTTACATTTTATTCGTCATTGGATATTCAAAATATTGATGATTTTCCCTTTCACATTTTTTGTACTTTTGCGGCGCAAAAAATTTATTATGGCAAACTACCCGGATTCCATTGACAGAATAACAAAAGCTCGGCTAAGGCTATCGACTTTTGGTTCTATTTTCAGCATCGCGCTGACCATGTTTTTCATTGGGGCGCTTTGCTTTTTCGCGTTTTTTTCGATGAGATATCTACAAAATTTGTCGCAAAAAATCGAAATGGAAGTCCTTTTCTATACAGATATCAAAGAAGCGGACATTGATGCGTTGGAAAAACAGATCAAACTGAAACCTTATATTGAAAATTCGCGGGTCTCGTCGCGTGAGGAGAACACCCGCACCGCGCAGAAAATCATCGGTAGCAATTTCACAGAAGTCATCAGTAATCCGATCAATGCCTCCATCATCATCAATGTGAAGCCAGAATATGCAAACACCGACTCCCTTAACAAAATTTCCAAGGAACTGAAACGAAATCCTATCGTGCAAGATGTTGATTACCCGGACTTTATTGTTAAATCCATCAGCAATAACTTTAAGAAAATACAATGGGTGATATTCTGCATCTGCGCTATTTTTATGTTTATTTCCATGCTGTTGGTGGCCAACTGCATACGACTGAATATTTTCGCTAAGCGTTTCAATATCAAGAGTATGCTATTGGTTGGAGCAACTCCGAAGTTCGTGCGTCGGCCTTTTGTCACCAAAGGTTTGTTGCAAGGTATTTGGGGAGGGCTGATAGCCGTCATCCTGCTGGCATTGTTGCTGATTTTCGGCAATAACGCGGCACCCGATTTCATCGATTTCTCGGCTATGCTTTATATTGTCATCATTTTAGGTGGTATTCTGCTTTTCAGCATGTTGTTCACGATGCTGATTTCCGCCATCTCGGTCAACAGATACATCCGCATTGATGACGAAAGATTGTATTTGTAAATAATTAATAATCAACAATATGAGTTTATCTGAAAATACTGAAAACAGAAAAGGCAATCGTCCGCCTTTGTTTCGCAAAATGAATTACATTCTGATGGGTGTCGGCATTCTGCTTCTGCTCATCGGTTACATCTGTCTGAGTGGTGGAAAAGTCCCGGATGAGGTTTTTGACGGTGAAATTTTCAACACCCGTCGTATCGTGGTGGCTCCAATTTTGATTTTCTTAGGTCTGTTGACCGAAGTCGTGGCTATCATGTGGCATCCGAAAGCAAATAAAACGGAAAACGAATAACTTACTTACAATGAGCTGGTTAGAAGCCTTGATCTTGGGTATCGTACAAGGTCTTACAGAGTTCCTACCCGTGAGTAGCAGCGGACACCTCACCATATTGTCCAACCTTTTCGGTTTGGAAGGTGAGTCCAACCTGACGATGATTGTTGTCCTTCACGTGGCCACCGTGCTGAGCACGCTGTGCATCCTATGGAAAGAGGTTGTGTGGATTTTCAAAGATTTCTTTACCAAGCAATCCTGGAAGAGCTATTCTGGATTGAACAAGGGTACTCGTTACGCTATCAACATCTTGATTTCGATGATTCCTGTGGGTATTGTCGGATTTTTCTTCAAAGATACGGTGGAGGAAATTTTCGGTTCAGGTTTGCTGATTGTCGGCATCATGTTGCTGGTGACAGCGGCGTTACTGGCATTTTCCTACTTTGCCAAACCTCGTCAGCGCGAAGAAATCTCGCCGCTGCACGCTTTCGTCATAGGTATCGCGCAAGCCGTAGCTGTCATGCCAGGCCTTTCCCGTTCTGGTTCCACCATTGCTACGGGTCTTCTCTTGGGTAACAAGAAAGAAAAGATAGCGCAATTTTCATTCTTAATGGTCATCCCTCCCGTGTTGGGTGAGGCACTTCTGGATGTCATGGACATTGCCGAGCAAGGTTTCAGCACCGCCATGAATGGTATCTCCGCCGGTTCCATGATCGTGGGTTTCCTGGCTGCCTTCATTACGGGTTGTCTGGCCTGCAAGTGGATGATTAATATCGTGAAGAAAGGCAAGCTGATTTGGTTCGCCATTTACTGCTTGATTGTCGGCATTTTCGCTATCGTTTACAGCCAATTATGCTAAAGAAAATGATACATGATGTCACCTTCGAATTGCCGGAGCTGAACATCAATGCGGAGGGCGATTTACTGCTTTTCGATAAACCTTACAAATGTACCTCGTTTGATGTGGTGGGTAAGGTGCGCAAACAAGTGCAACGCGCTGTTGGTCACCGTGTTAAAGTGGGTCATGCTGGTACATTGGATCCTTTGGCCACGGGTTTGCTACTGATTTGTGTCGGCAAGATGACCAAGCAAGTGGATACGTTGCAAGCGCAGGAAAAAACCTATACGGGCACGTTCATGATGGGCGCGACGACCCCAAGTTTCGATTTGGAAAAACCGGTGGATGCCACCTATCCTTACGAGCATATCACGCACGAGATGGCAGAGGAGGTTGCCAAGCAATTCACTGGCGATATTCAGCAAGTTCCGCCGATGTTTTCTGCTGTGAAGCACCAAGGCGAGCGTTCTTACGAGATTGCTCGCAGGGGCGAAGATGCACCCTTGTCTGCCAAGAATATCACCATCTATGAGTTCGAGATTACCCGATTCGCACTACCGGAAATTGACTTCCGAATCCGCTGTTCCAAAGGTACATACATCCGTGCCATTGCCCGCGACTTTGGCGCAGCCCTCAACAGCGGTGCCCACCTCACTGCTCTGCGGAGAACACGAATTGGGAGTTTGTGCGTGGAGGACGCGATAAAACCGGAAATTCGGGAAAGATCAGACAACTAATTGAATATCATTTCTTAAGTGGCCTTGAAGAAGAGGCAAAACACAAGAAGTGCTAATAACCCATACAAGCGACGCAGGAGTGCAGTGTGGGGATTCAAAAAAGGCGACCTCTTCGGAAGTCGCCTTATAATTTATCTTACACCATAAGTTCTATTCTGCCAGCAGCAGGACTTTGTCGTTGCTGACTTCGACTATGCCGCCGCGAATATCGAAGAATTGTTCTTGGTTTTGATCGTCCATCACTTTTACGCGACCTTCTTTTAATGCAGATACCAGAGGTGCGTGTGATTTCAGAATCTCAAACAATCCATCGATGCCAGGAAGTTGTACTAGTGAGACTTCTCCGGAGAACAAAGTGCTTGCAGGAGTGATAATTTCTAATTTCATAACTCCTTATTTTGCTGCGGCCAACTCTTTTTCACCTTTTTCGATAGCCTCTTCAATCGTACCCACATAGTTGAAGGCACTTTCAGGCAGATGGTCCAGTTCGCCGTCCAGAATCATGTTGAAGCCACGGATGGTATCTTCAATGTTGACGAATTTGCCGCTCATGCCAGTAAACTGTTCGGCCACGAAGAACGGTTGAGACATAAAACGCTGCACACGGCGTGCACGGTGCACAATTTTGCGGTCCTCTTCGGAGAGCTCTTCCATACCGAGGATGGCGATAATGTCTTGCAATTCCATATAGCGTTGCAAACACTCTTTGACGCGCTGAGCGGTATTGTAGTGTTCCTCACCTACGATGTCGGGCGACAGAATACGGGAGGTAGAGTCGAGCGGATCGACAGCGGGGTAGATACCTAACTCGGAGATCTTACGGCTCAACACCGTGGTAGCGTCCAAGTGGGAGAATGTCGTGGCGGGAGCCGGGTCGGTCAAGTCGTCAGCAGGCACGTAAATAGCTTGCACAGAGGTGATGGAACCGCGTTTGGTGGAGGTGATACGTTCTTGCATGGTGCCCATCTCGGTGGCCAGCGTTGGTTGGTAACCCACGGCGGACGGCATACGTCCGAGCAGTGCGGAGACCTCAGAGCCGGCCTGTGTGAAACGGAAGATGTTATCCACGAAGAAGAGGATGTCGCGACCGCCGGTGGTCTCATCACCGTCGCGGTAGCCTTCTGCCACGGTGAGGCCGGACAAAGCCACGCGGGCACGTGCTCCAGGGGGTTCGTTCATCTGACCGAAGACCAAGGTGGCCTGTGATTTGGCGAGTTCTTCCTTATCGACCTTCGAGAGATCCCAACCGCCTTCTTCCATGCTTTTCATGAATTCGTCGCCGTAACGGATGACGCCGGATTCGAGCATCTCGCGCAGCAGGTCATTGCCTTCACGAGTACGCTCGCCCACGCCGGTGAACACGGTCGTGCCGCCGTAGTTCTTGGCGATGTTGTGGATCATTTCCATGATGAGGACGGTCTTGCCCACACCTGCGCCGCCGAACAGACCAATTTTGCCGCCCTTGGCGTATGGCTCAATCAGGTCGATGACCTTGATGCCAGTGTACAAAACCTCCTGAGTGGTGGAGAGGTTGTCGAATGTAGGTGGCAAACGGTGAATGTCGTTGCGTTTTTTGGATGGAATTTCGCCGATGCCGTCGATGCTTTCGCCGATGACATTCATCAGACGACCGTTGATGTTTTCGGTGGGCATGGTAATCATACGACCCGTAGCCACGACTTCCATTCCGCGGTGAAGACCGTCGGTAGAGTTCATGGAAATGCAGCGCATGGTGTTTTCACCAATATCCTGTTCGCATTCGAGAATCAGTTTCTCACCGTTTTCTGTACAAACTTCCAAAGCATCGTAAATGTTTGGCAATGTGACAATTTCATCGAAGTGGACATCAACCACTGCACCGATGATTTGAGATATTTTTCCTTTTATCTGTTCTGACATAGATGATTTATTGTCTTTAAAATTTGAGCCGCCAAAGATAAAAAAAATCCAGATTGAACGACCTGCTTTTTTAGATTTTTTTACCTCTTCAGCACTTTCCCTATATAGTTCTTGACTTTAATCAGGTAAAGTCCTGACGGATAACTTCCCAGATCCACCCGAGTCTGCAAATCTGTCAGAGATTGCGAATGCAACAATTTGCCATGAATGTCAAAAACAGACACCAACTCGTCCTGTTGTAACAATTGCTCGTCATTTAATTCTACCATAACATATTGTGTGGTTGGATTAGGATAGAGTTTTAAATTATTCGCCACCGTATGTTCCTCCACAGAAGCATCTAAACGTACATCTAGGAGGAGAACAATAGTGGTAACACAACCGCTCACAGATACGGATTCTTGCGTGAAAATATAGGAACCCGGTGTAGAAGTGTTTTGTGAAGTGATATTGAACCCATGTTCATTATAGGTTTGTCCGGGCAGCACATCCGCATAATATATGGTCACATTGGGGACCACCGTCAACTGAAGCATATATAAGGTGTCAGCGATGTCGTTGGATTGTTCAACATTGCGTGCCAGATGCTTATACTGGCCTGTTTTGTCGCACGTTTGTCCAAAAAAAGTCAGGCTCTCGCCTTCACAGATGGTTTCATCCAGATTGACCACAACAGGGGTGATGAAATTTTGGCTGTGGTACTCAGGGTTCACCAAACGCAGGCTATCCAAGGTGAAGCCCAAACGGTTCACCGCGCAACTATGCGGAATAGTCACCATGCAGAGATCCAGCTCTTGGGTTCCCCCTGCAGGAAGCAGGAACGGTCCGACAGAGGCCAGACCTCTACGATCGTAGGGCGTGTTGCCCGCAGTGGCTTCCGTCCATCCGTCAATACCATACATGGTAGGATAGGGGTCAATACCATTAGTACCCCAATTGCAAGGATCAGTTAAAGAAGGGAACATGAATCTGCAATTCGGGCCATTCGCGCCATTGGAGGGATGCCCATTCGCGCCATAACGCAAATGCGAACCATCTTTCCAGCAACTGCACATCAACCCATAATACTCTTGCGCATTTTGAGGATCTCCCGTTACGGAGTTGTCGTTGTTATGATAGATGAAACCAGTCATACCATAGCGTTCGTTGTCAACAATGCCGTCGCCAAAGCCAGTGCCATTGAAAGCATATTGGTCAAGGCCATTGAACAAAAATGGCGTGCAGTCGGCACCTTCGGTGTAAGCAGGATTGTCTAAGCTGTCAGCGGGCATGTAAGGTCCTGCCAGCAAAGTGAGCGTCTGCACTGGCCATTGTTCGCCATACGCCCAAGCCTGCCCATCCCCGTCAATGGCAGAGCCATTATAGCAATAAGCCGTGTTTTTCATCACGTCACAACCCACATAGTCATCATTCGCATAGCCCAAATCCCAGTCACTCCACAAACCGATATAGGCGTCCTTGTAGTTATGTTGGGAACGGTTGAAGATCTTATAATTCAAAAACAGGGTGTTGTTCATGATAGAGTCTTGCGGAGCATCGTAGGCATACACCATCACATGGACTTCCACTCCAAGAGGGCGTCCTTGACTTTCTGTATGAGGGGCATAATTGTCGTTGAAGATGACGAACTGCGCCATGTCACCGGGAAAGTCAGGATGGTCGCCGTGTGTTGGGTCGTAGTGGTTGTCGCCGTCCACATCGGTGAAGGGTGCTAGCAACCACGCTTGTCCTTTGGTGGTATCGCCATGCGCAGGCCACTCCAAAATATGCTGCGGAATCACATAATCGGGGTCCTGATAGTTGGCCATAAACTCCAGTACTTCTTGACGGGTGATTTTAAATGTGCGATTCCATTGAAGGACAGTACTCTCGTCCACAGATCCGTCTGCCAAGGAAAGAGGTCCCGGCCAGGAATCGTTGCCTGTCTGATTGAAACGTTCAGCCATGACGTGCAAGCTGTCCTGTTCGTCTCTGCCACCCATCCACAAGGAGTAGCAGAAATAGGAGCTCTTGTCCGTACCTTTAGGAACTTTAAAATCAGCCTCATCACCAAAGAACCATGCACCGGCGCGAGGGGAAACAGAAGCATCCACATTGTTCACATCAATACGGTTCCCTTGTTGCTCCAAAATGTTCTCCAATGGATAAAGAGCATAATCTCTTGCCACATTCATGTCGGAGGTGGTGAAGGTGAACACGGGGGCATTGTTGTTGGTCACCACATCGGGTTCTATGCCCACGGCAGAGGAATAGAACATATAAGGTCTTGAAACCCTGATTTTCACGGTAGCGTCATTGGCCAACCAATGGCTTTCTTGACCTTCAGCAGGCATGGGAATTCCTGTCCACATCACGTTATTGAAAATTTCCATTTTTTTCGCCTTCCGCGACATTGCATTCATATTGCTTTCGATCAAGGTGGAGAATTTTTGTTTCACCCAGTTACATTCATCATATACACCGCATTCATAATAAGGGTATTCGACTCCATCAGTGCCCACAAAAGTGCCCCCGAACTGAGTGCCCGCTGCTGCTATCGTTTGATTATTGTCGTTGTAGTTTCTGCTTTGGTTATTGGAACGATAATAGAGGTTCGCCGTATTGCCGGAACTCCCCATAATATATACGTAGTGACGTCCACCATACAAGGGCTCTCCTAACTTTGTGCGGTCACACACAGGACTGTTATACAATGTGTTGTATTCTTCTTGGGTTAGCGGAATCGGTTGACCGTTGGCATCCAACATCAAATTGCCGGTGCTGTCTTTTTGGAAAGCAAACACGTCCGTGGGATTGAAAATCATGTCGTTGCCGTTATTATATATATCAGTGGAGTTTTCCGCGAACATAATGTTCAATCGCTCGCCTGTCTCCACGTTGATGGCGTACCCTGGGAACCAACCCAATCCAGTAGTGCCACTGTTGTCGGGATTACCGTTTTTGTCAACAGAAGGGCAATTCTTGGGTTCATGGCGAATATTTTGATATGTTTGGCCATTGAACTGTTGGTTTACGAGATAATTGTCCTCTACCCCTGCCGAGCCAGCTTCCAATACAACCGCGCGAGTCCACTTGCTCTTGTCGGGGGTTAACACGATATCTACAGAGTAAAGGTTTGTGAGGGTTTGATTATAGCTGGCGGTGTTGGGAATACTTGAAAGTGTGGTGAAATCATAGTAAGAAGGGGAGGGCGCAACTTCCAATACGAAGACATCTTCCACGAGAAATCTTGCCTTAGGACCGCCATCGTAAGCGGAAGTCATCACGTAAGGAGCCCAAGTGCCGTTCGCAATGTTTTCATACTGGCCTAAATAGTCCATCCATCCGCGGACTTTCTCATAGGAGGGAATATACAGATTGAAGTAATCTTCGGTACGCCACTTCAAATAATCGCACTCGGCACCTGCCTGTACGGAGTTACACTCCCATTTGCTGCTTGCATAATGTTTGCCAGAGCGAATCCAATTGTCAGGAGTGGATGTTTCTGCATCCTTCAAGCCACCCAGCCAATGGTTGGTGCCACTATATTCTATGGCCGACCCTATCAAGTCTGGTTGGGCATACCATGCGTTATTCTTATAGGTGTTGCCACCGTTTTGAGCCACATAATTGGCTAAATTCTTATCATGAATGGCGAAAGGCTGGTTTTTTACTAAAACGGAAATACCGTGGCCCATAATTTCTTCTTCAATCCCTTCACTTATAGTGTGTTGTGAGGTATAGGATCCTAGCGGTTGACCATTTTGGCTCCACTCAAGGATCCAATGTGCACAGCTATCAATTAATGAGTTGTCATTAGCAGCTATTGGATTGATTTTCAGGGTGTAATCATAATTTTTAACGGCTGTGGGGTCGGACACACGCACCAAGATGGGCGAGGTTCCATATTCATATTCGGGTTGCTGCACGCGCCAAGGAGCACCTGACATAATGCTGTTGGCGGTAGCAGGGGTTAGGTTCAGCCAATTTCCGCCGTTACCTTGTCCTTCGGTTCGCTTCACTTTCACGTACAATTGACCCGATTCCTGAGCCACCAAAGGCGAATCCGCCAAATTGAGAATAAAAGTGAACAATATGCCCAACAAGGCAATTTTCATAATCTGATGTTTGTCCATAATACTGTAGGTGTTAATAATCAATAAGATACAAAGATGCGGCAAATGTACAAAATAATTGTCAATGTTGAACAAAAGAAAAAAAAATTAGAAGTGTTGGTGGAATCAAAAAAAATTGTATTTTTGCCGCCGAATTCAGCAAGCGGAAGTAGCTCAGTTGGTAGAGCACAACCTTGCCAAGGTTGGGGTCGCGAGTTCGAGTCTCGTTTTCCGCTCAAAGTCTTACAAAACAATAAAAATCAGCAAATTACGAAGGTAGGTTGCTGATTTTTTTCGTTAAAACTGAGACAGTATTGAGACAAACCGATTTTTTGGTATTCGCAGCCGAAGACCAAAAAAAAATGTCAAATTCATCGAATAGGATAGCTCTTTCTATCCTAATTTACGCAACTTGTTCTTATCCAAATACGGGTGGTACTTCCGCGGGTCTTTCGTCGGAAACGGCATCCTGTGCAATGATTTATATATGAACCAAATTCTCCTATCTCAAGCTTAAGAGATACAATTGCTTTCCCTAGAACAATTCTCCCTGCCCTGATACGTACCGAGATTTCCCCAAATGTGCAAATGCCAAGTCGGTGGCTTCGCGACCGCGCGGAGTGCGCATGAGGTAGCCTTCCTGAATCAGGAATGGTTCATAGACCTCTTCAATGGTACCAGAATCCTCACCCACCGCTGTGGCAATGGTGCTCAATCCTACCGGACCACCCTTGAATTTCTCGATAATAGTACTCAATATACGGTTATCCATCTCGTCTAAACCGTGCCTGTCAACATTCAATGCGGTTAAGGCGATTTGCGTGATAGGCAACGTGATTGTGCCGTCGCCCTTGATTTGGGCGAAGTCCCGCACGCGGCGCAATAGCAAATTGGCGATACGTGGTGTGCCACGACTGCGGCTCGCTATTTCGTAGGCCGCATCTTCGTCAATAGGGATGCCCAAAATGGATGCGGAACGTTTGATGATGTTGCCAAGTGTCTGAGCATCATAATATTGCAAACGCAAATTGATGCCGAAGCGAGAACGCAACGGTGCCGTTAACAAGCCAGAACGTGTGGTGGCTCCCACCAGTGTGAACGGGTTGATAGAGATTTGCACGCTTCGTGCACTTGGACCGCTATCGATCATGATGTCAATTTTATAATCCTCCATTGCCGAGTAAAGATACTCCTCCACCACGGGCGAAAGTCGGTGAATCTCATCGATAAACAGCACATCGTGAGGCTCTAAGTTAGTCAGTAGTCCAGCTAAATCGCCGGGTTTGTCGATGACAGGTCCGGAGGTGACGCGCACGTTCACGCCCATTTCGTTTCCGATAATGTGCGAAAGGGTCGTTTTACCTAATCCTGGAGGCCCGTGCAGCAGGACGTGATCCAGCGCCTCGCCACGCCCTTTTGCCGCGTGTACGAAAACCATCAGATTTTCCAAAACCTGCTGTTGACCTTGGAAATCAGTGAATTGCGCAGGGCGTATCGCGCGTTCAAACTCCTTGTCAGAAGCCGATAGATGCTGTTGGGTGGGATCTAAATTCTCGTTCATAGTAGTTACTCACTATTGAAGTTTGTCCAAACGATTCAGCCCTTTGATGGCCGGTTCGAAATTGGTGGAGAGCTTTAAGGTCTCTTCATAGTCTTTGCGTGCGGCAGGATAGTTGCCCAAATACTCGTATGCCACCCCGCGATTGCAGAGCGCATACACGAATTTCGGGTTGATTTGCAGCACCTGCGTGAAGAGTTTCACAGCCTCGTCGTATTTCTTGATATTGTCATCCAAGTATAAGTACCCCAAGTTGTTAAGGGAGGGGATATGGGTGGAATCGATGGCAATGGCCGTTTTGTATTCTTGCTCCGCTTCCTCGATTTTATCCATATCTTGGAACATTTTGCCCAAATTGTAATGCAGTTCCACGTTGTTCGGATCTGCTTTCAAGCCATTCTGATAATAAGACACCGCAATGGGGTCGTTTTGTTGCTGATAGAAGTAGCCAAGTTCCAAGAAAGCTTTCGTCTCTGTGGGATCTTGGTCTATAACTAATTGCAACATACGCAGATAACCGATGGTGTCTTGCATGTCTTTCAGCATAAAAGCCTTAATTAAGTATGCTTTCGGATTGTGCGGCTGACGTTGCACTGCTTCGTCAATTGTTTTTTCGCAATCTTCAAATTGACGTGTATGGAACTGAAGCTCAGCCAGTTTCAAACGAGCTTCGTTGTTACTTTTGTCCTTGGAAATGGCTTTCAATAACATCTCTTCCGTCAGGTCGGTTTCATGCTGTGCGAAATAGAGGTCGGAAAGCATCACATAATACTTGCTGCTGTCAGGTGCCAGTTTGATGGCCGTCTGCATATCAGCAATGCCCTTGTCAATATCTTCATGAAGGTAATAATATTGAGCCCTTTTGTAATAATTCTCGGACTTTTTCGGGTGTTTGTCGATGTTGATGCAAAGTTCCGCCAGTTCTTCTGGCAAATCCGCATATTGATTTTTGTTTTTGCAGCCGTAACCGAAGACTAACAACAGTGCCAGTAGGATGGTGATCGTTTTTTTCATTCTGTTATTTTAGCTTTTAGCTTTTGGCTATTAGCTATTGGCTTTGGGTCGAAATAGGCGAAAAGCCAATAGCCAACGGCCAACAGCCATTATTTCATATTTTCCTTGATCGCTTCGCGGATTTTCGCTTCGATTTCGTCGGAGAGCTCGGGATTGTCGTTTAGAAGCTGCTTCACACTATCACGACCTTGCGCCAGTTTGGAGTCGCCGTAGGAGAACCAGGAACCGGACTTTTTGATGATGTTGTATTCAACACCTAAGTCCACGATTTCGCCAGCTTTGGAGATACCTTCGCCGAACATGATGTCAAACTCTGCGGTGCGGAATGGAGGCGCGACCTTGTTTTTCACCACTTTGACTTTCACGTGGTTGCCGATGGCTGTGTCCCCATCTTTGATTTGGGTCTGACGGCGAATATCCAGACGCACAGAAGCGTAGAACTTCAGCGCGTTACCGCCAGTGGTCGTTTCGGGATTGCCGAACAGAATACCTATCTTTTCACGCAATTGGTTGATGAAGATACAGCAACAGCCTGTTTTATTGATAGTTGCGGTAAGTTTACGCAATGCTTGTGACATCAAACGCGCTTGCAGGCCAACTTTGGAGTCGCCCATGTCACCTTCTATTTCGCTCTTTGGGGTAAGAGCTGCCACGGAGTCGATGACGATGATGTCAATGGCACCGGAGCGAATCAAATTATCCGCGATTTCGAGGGCTTGTTCACCGTTGTCGGGTTGTGAAATAAGCAGTTCGGCAGTGTTCACGCCCAGTTTTTCGGCATAGAAACGGTCGAAGGCATGTTCCGCGTCAATGAACGCAGCGATTCCACCCTGTTTCTGCGCTTCCGCGATGGCATGGATGGCCAACGTGGTTTTACCGGAAGATTCAGGTCCGTAAATCTCTACGATTCTGCCTTTCGGAAAGCCGCCCACGCCCAGCGCGGTATCCAAGCCGATGGAACCGGTGGAAATCACGTCCATCTCTTCGATATGGGTCTCACCCATGCGCATGATAGAGCCTTTTCCGAAAGTTTTTTCAAGTTTTTCGAGTGTGGAATTGAGTACTTTCAGTTTCTCAGCATTCACATTGTTTTTAATTTCTTCTTTTTCCATTTTGATGTAATTTATAAAATGAGGTCGCAAAGGTACGCTTTTTTTCTACTCAGTTGTGACTTTCCTCAGAAAAATATCTCCTTGAAAACTAAATGTTTCAGAAAATATTTACTATTAATTGTAAATAAATTTCCCCGATTTTCGCATTTTTTCACTCTTTACTATTATTTGGGTGTCCATTTCAGCATCACGATGGTGATGGCCAAGTAAATAAGATTCGGAAGCCAAGTGCCAAGAATGGGAGGCAATCCGCCGGAGACGGAGAATACCGTGGAAATCTGTTGTAAAAAGATGAACGTAAAAGCCAGTCCCATTCCGATAAAGATGTGCACGCCGACCCCGCGTGTGTTTTTCCGACACGACACGCTTAGACCTAACAGCGTCATTATCAGTATGCCCAATGGATTTGCCAAACGTTTGTGCTGTTCAATTTGGTAATTTGCCAGCAGCGACGAACCGCGCATCTTCTCTTCCTTGATAAACTGTCGTAATTCCGTGTAGGACATTGTCTCACTGATAAATGCATCTTGATAGAGGTTCATGGGCTTGAGATTAAACGTGGTATCCATCTCTTCGCCTGTAATAATAAGCTCATCCCCGTCTTCAGTGATTTCACGATTTATAAATTGGTGCAAATGCCATACTTGCTGCTCTTCATCGTAATCAATTGTCTGTGCAGATATTTTTTTCCGAATGGCGTTGTTGGAAAATTCTTCGTATGTGAAATTATAGCCTATGTCCTCCATTTTGTCCCATCGTTCTACGAAAACGTAGCTGTTTTTAGAATTTTTGACATGCTGATAAGAGGTTGATACATGGTGTTTCCCGAAATACTTGTACTTAAAATCGTTCAATTTTCGGTTGGTGTTGGGCACGATGAAGTTGGACAATATCAAGGAGAGTATCATGATAATGACCGCGCCAGCGATGTAGGGTACCAGCATTCGGTTGAAACTGATGCCGTTATCGAAAATGGAGATGATTTCGTTGCGTGACGAGAGTTTTGAAGTGAACCAAATGACACTGATAAAGGTGAATAGAGGTATGAAAAGATTAATGAAATAGGGGATGAAATTGAAGTAATAACCCGTAATTACCTCTTTTGCAGGAATATCGTGACCCATGAAGCGATGGATGTTTTCGGAGACGTCGAAAACAATCACAACAATCATCAACAGCGAAATGGAGAATAACACCGAACCCAACATCTTCTTGAGTAGATAGCTGTCCAGAATTTTCCAGCCGATCTTCTCCTTAAAACGTTCGTTCAGCTCCTTTATACGAGAGAGTGGGTTCATTTGTGGGTTAAGGTTTAGGGTTTAGGGTTTAAGGTTTAGGGGTTAGGGGTTAAAGGGTCTAAGATTAAGTCTATGTCTTAGCCAACAGCTATTTCAGCCACTGATCCAGCCACCTAAAGAACTCTCTCTGCCACAACATGGAGTTTTGAGGTTTCGAGACGAAGTGGCACTCTTCTGGAAAGAAGAGGAAACGACTCGGAATGCCCTGCATTTGAGCAGCGTCGAAAGCCTGCATACCCTCGGTGTAGGGGATGCGGAAGTCCTTGCCGCCGTGGATGACCAAAATCGGGGTGTCCCAAAGACCCACGAATTTGTGTGGCGAGAAGTTGTAGGTGTTGGGTACCTGTTTTGCCCAATAAGGGCCTCCGATGTCATGGTTGGCGAAGAAGAGTTCCTCGGTAGTGCCGTACCAACTTATTAAGTTGAACATACCGCAGTGTGCGATGAACGCCTTGAAGCGTTTTTCGTGGTGCCCGGCGAGCCAATAGACACTGAATCCACCGTAACTTGCTCCTACACAGCCCAATCGGTTCTCATCCACATAAGGTTCTTTCGCCACATCATCGATGGCAGAGAGGTAGTCCTTCATGTTTTGACCAGCGTAGTCGCCGCTGATTTGGTCATTCCATTTGCTTCCGAAACCAGGCACGCCGCGGCGATTCGGAGCCACGATGATGTAGTCGTGCGCGGCCATCATCTGGAAGTTCCAACGGTAGGAGAAGAATTGGCTTACAGAGGATTGCGGTCCGCCTTGACAATACAGCAAAGCGGGATATTTCTTAGTGGAATCGAAGTTCGGGGGCAGAATTACCCACACGAGCATCTGCTTGCCGTCGGTGGTTTTTACCCAACGTTTTACCGTCTTGGCAGGTGTAATCTTGTCTAAAACATCTTTGTTAATGAAACTGAGCTGCTTCACCGACTTGTTGTTGAGTTGTACTGCGTAGATTTCGGAGGGATCGGCGTGTGTGGTGCGCGTGACAATCAGCTGATTGCCATCTACTTGCACGGTGTTGTAGTCGTAATCACCATTCGTGATTTGCTCGATGATGCGCGATTCAACATTCATCTTATAAACATGATGCGTGGCTTCAATGCAACTGATGAAATAAACGGTTTTGCTGTCCTCACTCCATGCAAAGCCAGTCGCATCTTGGTCAAAATCAGTACTATAGTCGTCCGCAGTGCCTGTTTGGAAGTCATAAATCATCAAACTGTGCTTTTCCGATTCAAACCCATCGGTTTTCATGTTCCACCACACCATCTTCTTGCCGTCGGGAGAGATTACCGGGTCCATATCGTAACCCTTGTTGAACTCCGTCAGATTCTGGGTGGTCTTCGTGTTCAAATCATAGAGATAAATATCGGTGTTGGTGCTCTCTGCGAACTCCTTACCTGTCAGCTTCTTACAGCAATAAACTAGTTTGCTGCCATCGGGAAGCCAGGCCACCTCCTCCATACCTCCGAACGGCGGGTTCGGACAGTGGAACTTCTGATTCTCCAGCAAATCCACGGCGTTGTCCATGGAGGGGTAGTCAATCACGATAAGATGGCTGTAAGTGCCGTCGGCCCAGTAGTTCCAGTGGCGGTACATCAGGTCGTCGTAAATCATCGCGTCGGCATCAGGCAGGTCTGGATAACGTTCCGCAATGGTTTGCTCTAATTGCACATTTTGGAAATAGCAAATGTGTTTCATATCAGGCGCATAGCTGAAACCGTTGATGTCGCCATCCACATTGCTGATGGTCTTGGCGTTTTTGCCATCGGGATCGGATTCCCAAATCTGCATCCCCTTGTCGTTGGCGCGGAGGTAGGCGATTTTTTTGCCATCGGGACGCCAAATCGGTTGCATCTCGTTCTCTTCGGAAACGGTGATACGAGTAGGTTCGCCGCCCGTAGCCGGCATGGTGTAAAGTTCTGTATTGCCTTTGTTTACGCGGTAGTCATAGTAGGTCACTGCGTAGAGCAACGTTTTGCCGTCGGGCGAAACCTGCACGTCGCCCAACCGTCCCAAATACCAAAGGATTTTCTCATCCATCACGCCCTTCGAGAAGTCGGGCGTCTCGCGGTTCTCTTTGCATATTGCCGCGCTGTTGTTCTCGTTTTTTGCTTGTTTACAACCACTTACCATTATCATAACCAATGATAAACAGAAAAAAGTTTTCTTCATTTTAGCTTATTATGCTTGTTTAATATTTCCGACAAACGGAGGGCAAAAATACACTTTTTGTCCGTTCAACCGCTGTGGATTTTTATTTGAACGACAATTTGGACAACTAGGACAACAATCTAGCACAATAGTTGACTGATCGTATTATCTTATTGCATACAGAATTTATCGAATTGCTTTCTGATTTCTTTGATGATATGCCCAGACACAGACACATCTAGAACCTCCTCCATGTTTTCTTGATTTTTCTTGTACATTTCACAGAATCTTGCTTTTTCCATAGGGTGACTTGGCCAATAATCGTATTTGTTGTCATCCTTAATTTGCAGCAAAGCCTCGACTAAATCGCCTTTGTAGTATTCTGTTTCAATGAAAAAATCCCTTTCCAAAATTTCCAATGCCATTGGCACTAGATAGGGGAGTCCACATTGTTGACCGATCAAAAAACGAATATCCTCGGGAGAGAGAGCCTTAAGCGGTTTTTGGGTGAGTTGGTAAGAGCGGTAGACAACCATACCGTCATCTTCGGTTATTGTCTCGCCTTTCCAATCCCATCCTTCTAACTGGCAGATACTTCTCATGTAATTTTTGTTCAGACTTTTAGGCTTTTTCATAGCAGAAACTTTTTCATAGAAAACACGACAAAAATAGCAAAAAAAGCATAACCACTGACCCTGTGTCTTGCAATATATTGGGACTTCCGAAACTTGAATCAATAATTAATGGCAACAATCAAAACAATCCATAGAATGACGACCAAAACAGAGCCTATAATGTCTATTCGTTGTCGTAAAAAAAGTCTTTTGCATTCAGAGGAGAGTTTTTCACGATCTTTTTTGGTGAACCAGATGGAATTCAGTACAAGACGTTTCTTCTTGATCAAGCTATATGGGCCTTTATAGTGTTTATACACATCTGCATTTTCGTTTTGTATCAAATCCGTCACTTTATAACACACTAATAGCCTGTCTAATTGCAAAACAACGACTACCAAGATGACGAACCAATTTATTATAGCATTCATTTTTAGTAAGTTTCAACATATTTTAAAATCCGTGGCCAGTCGCTCGTCAGATCATGAGGCAGAACATAAAACTGTTGGATGGTGTCTTTAGAAGACTGAACCACATAACGGTATTTTTCACCGGAGTAACAAAGGTAGCAGTCTTTCTTAAACACAGCCTTGTCTTTTATGCATCTGATGGGCTCTCCTACGTGAAAAGGGGCGATGGGCAGGGTAAACAATCTGTCCTTGACGTGAATCATCCTGATTTTTTGCGTAGTGTCTGAACTTTTCCAGGACTTGTTCTTGCGATAGGAGACAATAATGCTTGCAACTATAGGCGGTGAAGAACTTGAACGAGAATCTAACACAGTATAAAAGCCGCACATCAAGTTTTTACTGCTGTCGTCATCAAATATCTCGGGTCTGTTGCATCTGCCGGACGTTGTCCAAGCTGCATCATAATATTCCCACAAGCTGTCGATGGGCAGCACGTAAGGCAAGTTTGTCCGACTCTTGCTTTGAAGATTGTTGTTCGTTTCGTTCAACGACTTCTCTTCAGATAAGGTGTCAACCAATATTGGGTTAACTACCTGTTTGTCAGACCGTCCACACGAAACAAGCAACAAGATTGACGTGCTACAGAACAACACGCCAAAAAGAAAACGCAGCCAAACAATCTTATGGAACATTTGTATTATTCAGTTTTGGAGAATATCATGGCGCAAAGATAAGGGCATTTACCGTTCCACCACTTTCCAACTCTCGATCCGACGGGTTTCGGAGGATAAGTTCACCCCGATTTTGTAGAGTTTGCGCGGATCTTGGGCGAACGGCGCGGCGTACTGCTTCTCTTCAATCTGGGCCAACGCCTCGTCGGCGGATTTGTCCAACTTGAACTCGAAAAGGTAGATATAGTCGGCGGTTTGCACCACCATGTCCATGCGACCGTCACTGGTGTGCCGCTCGGTGTCAGTGTAGAAGCCCACCATCTTGAATATGAGCGCCACTGCGTTGTGGAAGTAAAGTTCGGCATCACCCGCCAATTGGTAGTCTTGTCCGGCGAAAAGTGTTTCCAATAAAGACATGAACTTCTCAATCTGTCCAGCCTCAATCGCCATTACGAAATCCTTAATGAAGCTGTCCCTACCTTGACTTGCTGGGGTGTAATATCTGAACAAGAAACGGGAGAAACCTCTTTCCACCTCTTCGTTGGGAAAGCCCAACCGATAGGTCATAAACCGAGGATCATATCCCTTTATGGTTAAGTAACCGCTTTGGTAAACCAACGGTATCGGGTTGGTGTCGATGGAGTCCAGACTACCCAACAGATCGGCAGTGGCATCCTCGCAGGTGAGTCGTTCCAGGTCGTAGTGGTTACGCTTCATGGTTTCCACCAAAAAGGTGGGGGTGCCCGATGCGAACCAGTAATCTCCAAAGTCTTGACTGTCAAGCGCATTGAGCAGACTGAAAGGATTGTAAATCCCCACGCCACTCTTGCTGAAATGGTAGCCGTCGTACTGTTTTTTCAGCTGTTCATAGCACTCTTCCTTACTCATCCCGTTCGCCTCTGCCATCTCTCCGACTTGCACATCGAGATTGGCACGGATTTCTTGCTCGGTAACGCCGCAAATCTCATTATATCGATGGTCTAAAGATATGTCTTTCAGGTTGTTGAGATCGCTAAATACGCTCACTTTCGAGAATTTGGTTACGCCTGTGAACAGTGCAAAACGGATACAAGCATCCATCGTCTTGCCCACGCCATATATCGATTTCAGAACTTTTCGGTATTCGTTTTGCAGCTCGTCATTGCCGATTGCCTCCGACAGTGGTTTGTCGTATTCGTCCACCAGAATGACCACCTGCTGCCCTGTTTGCTCGTAGGCTCTTTGGATAACTCCCACGAAGCGGTCTGACAAAGCCATGTCTTCGGTACTTCCGCCATAGATGCTTTCGAATTGCCGGATATGCCTGTTAATAATGGAAACAAGAGCTTGAGGATCTGTGTATTTTGCTGCGTTGAGGTCGATATGCAACACGGGATATTGCTTCCATTCCTTCTCCAACTCGCTGATGGCCAACCCATCGAACAGTTCCTTCCGCCCTTGGAAGTAAGCCTCCAACGTGGTGATAAGCAGACTTTTACCGAACCTGCGGGGACGACTGATGAAATAGTAGCCGCCGTCCTTTGCCAATTGATAAACATCTTTTGTTTTATCAACATAGAGGAAATTTTCTTCTCTGATTTTCGCGAATGTCTGTATGCCGATAGGGTATTTCATATACGGTAAGGTTTGCGGTGCAAAAATACAATTATTTTCGGGTTAGAAAGGCAAGAGTGTTGTTTTTTGGGACGACAACTGGGACAACAAAGACAACAATTATTATGGAAAACTACTCCTGCACAGATTCTTTCTTCTTCAAAGGGACAAATAATGTGATCTTCTTGAATTTGTGATGCTGCAGGAGATCCATTTCCGCCGTGTCGTAATTGAAGAAGTTGCACTCATTTTGTACTTCCACCAAGATTCCCCATGATTCGAAGGGGGACTCCTTCAAACAATAGGTGTCGCCGTTGCAGACTATGGTGTCAATAGGCGCGTCGTCAGAGGGTCGCGGATTGAGTTTCCCTTTCTCTTCGAAAAGTAAATTACCAATGCTTAGCTCCTCTTCGGAAAATTCCAAGATTCTGTCAAGCCATTCTATCATGACATCATGGATGGAATCATAAAACTGATGGTCTGGATTCTCGCGTTTCATGATCACTTCCTCGCGGAAATGGTCCATCTTCTCCGTTGTGTCAATATGTATTCCATCTTCCAACGAATGTCGGATCTGCTTCCAGGTGAACCGGTTGGAGAGGCTGTCTTCGAGATAATTCCGCATCAAGACGAACTGTCTGTCCGCAAGCGTATGGTTGAGCAGCGGCGGCATAGCCTCTTCCGGGAAATGCGATTCCCCGCTGAACAAAGAGAGGGCGATCTCTTTTTCGGAGTCGTCACGAACTACGCAACTCAGGGATGGACAGACGCAGGTGGCATGCCATACGTGCAACACGTTCGCTTTCAGATACAGCGTGTCAACGAATCGGAAGCAGGGGCCGTTCTGCCCGTTCAGCGAAACGGCAAAAGTCGCTTGGAGGAAAAGGATGAGCAGGATGCGGAGCTTGTTCATATTGGGATTGTTTGGGGAAACGACAACTTGGACAACTAAGACAACATTATAGTTGTTATCTATCGTAAAAAGCTCTACCAGGATACCAATCGTATGCGGGCACACCCCCTTGAATCAAGTATAACAATAGGCCAACGATGGCGATAATCAAAATGATTATAAAGATTATCCTACCCTTCTCATTCTCCACTTCTTGAGGCGAGGGGCGCTCACTATTGGCCCGAGCCCGAGGATGCTTCTGAGCGTACGATGTCCTTTTGCGGTACTTCGACTTGGATGTACTATGCCGTTTGCGGCTCATGATTCAAGGCTGTTGAAAAGGTTAGAACTTATCTCAAAAGAATTGGCGGTGAGTTTCATGCCGCAAAGATAGGATTTTTTTCTGGTTGGGAGACAACTTAGAAAACATTTGTAGAATCATTCGACATAAATCCTTACTCGCTGACCGAGCGGCGTGTTGGATATATGTCTCTTGATGGAATCTTCTTCAAAAGGTTGAGGATAAAACAAATAATTAATAGAACAATAATCGAGTATTTTAAAGGTCATAAATATCGCATTGTTAGAATTTAGTTTATCTTTCTCCACCGAACGACAATTTGTTTTTTTCAGATTCGAGTAGAGTGCTTTCACTAATTTATAATCAATTCCCCTTGATTGTAATATCTTCTTATGGTCTTGGCTTATTTCAATGTCTGAATTTCTTATCGGAAATACAAGTTCTGTCTCGTTTTCCGTAGAAAAGAACAAACGAAACAAAAACTCGTTACCGGATTCCTGAATACTGAAAAGAAGAGAACCCTGCGATGAATCAGGTAAACAGCATTGGACAATTTTCTGAAAACAATCTTCTGTTTTCTGAAAATATAACTCATTATTGATGAAATTCTGTCTGGTCCCTTCATACGACGGACTTTTTCCGAACACATCATAGTGTATGTACGCCATGATTGCCACATAAGCTATACCTACGACACCTATGACAATCAGTATTGACAGGACGATAATTTTAGGGAGTCGATTCATTTTTCTTCAATTATTAGTGCCTGCTTATTTGTTTTACATTATCATCATCGTTTGGTTATCACAAATTCCACCCGCCGGTTCAGTCTGAAGTCATCATTGTCGAAACATTTCCGACATTCTTCACCTGACAATTTGTTGCAATCGATTATGGGATAGTAATCATAGCATTGCTTTCCTGTAATATAGGTTGTGTCCACACCCTTATTTCCCAAATAGGAAATAATTTCTTCGTACATATATAACAACTTGCTTATGGAGTATTCTTCATACCATTCTTTAAGTGACAGGTGTATGTTAACTTCAACAGATTTCACATTATTATGTGACAATAAGTAATCCGCGATCGAATCCAAAAAAACGCGATTTTGATAGTCAATAGTGTCCAAATGCAGAGTCACAAACTGAAAACAAATATTGTTCGTTCTGAGCATCACCTTTTTAGCATCAGAATGAGCCAACTCGTTTACGGTTTTGACCACGGGGATGGAATCGTCATGCAAAGCCGTTGGCACACTTCTTTTAGTGGACGAACGGCCATCGGCAACCGTCACCGTTATGCGGCTGTTGTACTTCATCGCTTTACGTTTTTCACTGGCGGGAAGATTCCGTATAAAACCCTCGTTCAGTATATCCTTGAAATGAAAATACTGGTCGAATTCCTGTGGGTATAATATTTGATAAGGTTCAAACTGATGCATCAGGACCTCGATTTTTGAAGTATCGACACCATGTTGTATCAACATATTTTTCACGCAATGTATTCTTTGCTCGCACAGTGTTGGGTCTTGTATGTTGTTTCCAGAGGAACAATAGGCATTTATCTGTACAGTGAAATCGTTGGCTTTCTGAATTTTCCCCAACCACAAGACCGGCTCTGTATAAACAGGGTTGAAATTGGTGTCAGGGTACGTACTTGTACTGTCGAAAAAAAAGATAGGCAACTGAGGCTCTGAAAAAATGTAATTCATTTTGACATAAACAGTCGTATCCAGTGTGTTTTTGGGCACCTTTAAGTCAAAGATTTTGTCATGGTAATGGGTTTTGTGAACACTGATTCTGTATGTGTTGTCTCTGGCATTATCCAACACGAAATATGCGACATTGGCCCCATCAAGTGAATGGTGAAAAACAGAGTCATTGATATAAACATAACAATCTGTCACGTTCTCTTCCGTTAAAGAGTCTGTGGCGAATACAGCTAATTTAACCGACTGAGCCGTTGTTGTACTGGGCCATATCAATATGACGGGCAGCTGCAAAAGGTGCATTGCAAGAACAAATGAATTGTAACAGCGATATTTCATGCCGCGAAGATAGGATTTTTTCAGTTTTGGAAGACAACTGGGACAACTAGGACAACACTTTGTTATCAACGGCGGATTGGGAGGAGTACACCTAACGCAAGTCCTATCAAAATTGCGATAATAGTTATTATAATGTCTTTTTTCCTTCTTTTTCGTCTTTCGGAAGGTGATTTTCTCACATAATCGGAATTGCCAGAACCGAACGCTAATTCAACACGCTTCTCAAGAGTAGTGAAACCATACGACCTGTCAATTATCTTTATCCAATAGCCTTCTGACTTCAAAAATTTCAATAAAAAGAAAAAGCTCATTCTTTTGTGCCTGTCTCGAGAGCGAACCATAGAAGAACAAAAATATTTGACGTACAGTTTTCTTAGGACACTCGCTTCTTCTTTAGGGATGATGTCAAGAAATTCTCCTTCAAGACCCGTTTCCCTGAACATGAAAGCCTCGATTTCATCATATTGGATTCGGATTTGGCGCTGGATAAAACGAAGAGGGTAAGTGATGACCATGTGGTCTTGATAAAAGAAACTTTTCCTCAAAAATAACGACCATCCAATAATTGACAATATCGCTACTGTCAAAAAGTATGAGGAAATTGGGTTTGCCGAAAGATACAATGCAGGCATACTTAGTCCAATTGCCAATACTATGCCTAAGAAACATTGTGAGATAGGCAAATTGCTCTCATACAAACAGTTGTCCTTTTCGTTTGATTTCATCTTTGATGGTGTTTGAGCTTGGTCAGATGCGATAGTGGATTTCATGCCGCAAAGATACAAATATTTTCAAATCCCTTAATGTTGTCCCAGTTGTCCTAGTTGTCGTCCAAAAAACAACTCCATTGTCTTTCTAACCCGAAAAAAGTCTATCTTTGCCGCTCAAATTTTAGAAAAAAATGATGCTCTTCTACCTCGGTAATTGGTACTTCCAGACCAAATTCCTGAAACGGCGCAAACCGCTGCAGACGGTGCTGTTCATCACCAACCAGTGCAACCTGTCGTGTTCGCACTGCAGCGTGTATGACCATGAACATCCGACCGTCAAAAGTTACGACCAGATCCGCGAGGAACTGCTCTACTCCTACCAGTTGGGCTCTCGTTTCGTGGATTTCGAAGGCGGCGAACCGACTCTGTGGCGCGATGGCGACCGGCGGCTCAACGACCTCATCGACCTCGCGCACGTAATAGGCTTTTTCACCACTACAGTGACGACTAACGCTCAACAGCCTTTTGCTGGACTCAAGGCCAACTCGATTTGGGTTAGCATGGACGGCATCCACGAATACCACGACGCGGTGCGCGGCGCAGGCACCTTCGACAAATTGGTGAAAAACGTCGATAGTTGCGGACATAAAGCTCTGAGTGCCAACATGGTCATAGACTCTAACAACTATGTAAACGTGATGGACACGCTGCAATTCGTGAAAGAGCATCCCACCTTCAAAAGCATCGCATTCAACTTCTATACGCCCGCCTTCTTCAAAGACGAAGACCCGCTTATTTTGGATTGGGATAATCGTATTGAATTGATTGACAAACTGATAGAACAGAAAAAGAAGCGTATGCCAATTATGAACTCTGTCTCTGGACTGAAGCGGATGAAAGACCTCTCATTCGAGAAAGCCTGTTGGATGTGCAACTATATACTGCCCGACGGCATGCGCCTGCCCGAATGCGTAGGTAAGAGCGCAGGTGTCTGCGACCAATGCGGTTTCTGCATGGCCGGGGAAATGCGTTCCGTCATGGATTTCCGGCCCGACACGCTGATGGCGGGGCTGAACCTGAGAGGGTAAAGGAGCAGCCTCGAAGAGGCAAAACGCACGAAGTGCAGGTAACCCCACACAAGCGCAGCGCAGTGTGGGGCAGGAACAACCCGAAGAGGCAAAACGAACGAAATCAAACTAACCTCACACAAGCGCAGTGTGGATATCAAAAGAAATAATATGATCCGATACATCTCCCTCAACAGCACCTCCCCCTACCACAACCTCGCGGCGGAGGAGTATCTGCTGCAGCAAACCAAAGACAATATCTTTATGCTGTGGCAAAATGACAACACGATTGTCATTGGTCGTCATCAGAACACGGTCGCGGAAATCAACCAAGAATACGTTGACAGTCACCATGTTAACGTAGTGAGAAGACAGACCGGCGGCGGTGCGGTCTTCCACGACATCGGGAATCTCAACTTCTCGTTTATCCAAAACATCGAGCCTGGCAGCAAAGAGATTGATTTCTTGAAGTATCTGCAACCGATTGTGGATGCGCTGCGGTCGTTGGGCGTGCCGGCGGAGTTTTCCGGGCGCAACGATTTAGTGATTGACGGCAAGAAAATCTCCGGCAATGCCATGATGTTTTACGAAAACCGTGTGTTGGAACATGGCACGTTGCTGTTTTCGTCGCAAATGGCGGATGTGGCGAACGCCCTCAAGGTCGATCCGAGTAAATTCGACGACAAGGCAGTGAAATCCGTGCGCAGCCGCGTGACGAACATCTCCGATCATCTTCCTGAGCCCATGACCGTTTTGCAGTTCAAGGATTACCTGATGGACTTCATTATGAAGCAGAATCAAATGACTGAATTGCAGAATCTTACGGATGAGGAAGAGACCATTGTCAACCATTTGGCCCAACAGAAATACGAGACTTGGGAATGGAACTACGGCAACTCACCTAACTATTCGACAAACAACAAGATACGTACCAAAGGCGGTTCCATCCAAATGACCGCCGACATTCGCAAAGGCATTATCCAAGACATCCGTTTTTATGGGGATTTCTTCTCTGAAGACGATGTCCAAAACTTTGTCAACCAACTTGTTGGAATGCCTTTTAGCAAGCAAGAACTGCAAAAGAAATTGGCTGAAATTGACGTGAAACGGTATTTCAACAACACGACGAAAGAGGAACTGTTGGAGCTGTTGGCTATTGGCTGTTAGCTATTAGCTATTGGCTTTGAACTTTGAATAGACGTAAGACGTAAGAATTATGAGTTTAATCTTTTTCTTAAACTTATAAACTGTAAACCGTAAACCTATTCCCATAAACTCTAACCCATAACCCATAAACTCTAACCCATAACTCATAAACTATAAACTCTCAACCCTATTTTCCAACAACTCCTCTTCTCAGCAACATCCCATCTGGTGCGATGATGCAGGTGGGGACGCCGGCGAATGGGAAATCGCGGCTGGCAGTGGTGCCGTTTACGCGCACCATGACAGGGTAGGCGGTGCTGGTATTGGAGGCCGCGACGAGGTCTTGCAACATCCCGAAGTTACCGTCCACCATCAGGCCGCCTGTGACGGGAATTTCCTTTCCGTTTTGTACATCCACACGATAAAGTTGCAGTATTTCAGTGCATTGCGAGTTGTTGCCAAGTACATTTTGAAGACTGCCGTTGTCGAGTTGACGGATGATGTACGCATATCGGCAGCCCTGTTTTTTCGCTTCGCTCATCAGCATTTGCTTGAGTTTCTGATGCGGAACCGATGCTTTGCACTCCACATCCAGCCGGGAGGCACCACGAGTGGCTATACAGCCTTCGTTGTGGATGGCTAGTTGTTGAAATCCATTGCTATAAGGTGTTGATTTCGTGACAGTTCTGTTGCCCATAAGGGTGATGAGCTCGCCATTTTTGACGATTTCCATTTCAGATACTTCGGCTCCTTCTGCATCGATTTTTTCCTTACGGCAGAACGGCGACGAATTAAAGGTATCTCCAGATTTGTTCGCTGTGACGGAGATCTTCTTAGAGGTCACAAGCTGGTCTAATTGATTTTCAAAAGCATTATCGTTTTGGAGACTTTCTTTCTCCGAGGTCAAAAGGGGAGTTCTATATGCCAGCAAATTAGGTTTGTTTTCTAACAACGCGGAAGCCAACATTTGTCCGACCGCCTCGCCTTCCACTAAGATGGGACCCACATAAAATTCGGTGATAGGTTGACTTTTTTGCTTTACCATGCGTAAGTGAGAAACCAACTTATCTATCTCATTTTGAATGTTTTGCGAAGAAAAGAGAGAATCGGTGCAGGGCAGGAAAATCGTTTTTCCATCCATATATTCACCCCCATTCATGGTCTCCACAGCTCCATACATTTGAACGGCGACAATGGAAATCGGTTTGCTGTAAGATGTTTTTTCGCTGCTCCAATAATAGGCATTCCCCGACAATATATATATATGGACCCCAGAGCGGCTCAGGAAGGTGTGTTTGGCCAGCTCGGATGAGGTTTCGCGGGCAAGGTGCTCCAGATTATTCAACGAAGGGAAATCTATGGATTGCGCTTGATAGGTTTGGGTCGCCTTGAGGCTGGAACGGTCGGGTAGCAAATTTCTAACATTTTGTCCTACAACCGCTTGCTTGGTCTTCAATTGACGGAGTGCTTTCAGATATTCATTTTCAGCCGCTGCCCAGAAATCCTGAGCAAATGAGTAATGGTTGCCAAACGGTAATGAATATAGAGTGGTTAACGCTGCATTTTCTTCATATAAATTTTCATTGTTGAATGTATTATTGCCCAATAAAACCTTCGGAACAAACTGTTTTACAGGCTTTTCGTTAGTATAAAGCAAGCTGCCTTCAGATGCTTCGACGGTGAAAACACGCGCATCAGTCATCAGGAAATCCTCATAGTAGGGTGCGTTCTCATTTTCCAATTTAAGATGTTCCAAATCCAGTTCCCATTCATTTTGCGCCGACAGTTGGAAAAGTTCCTCCGTGCTCATGGGAGAGCTGGAACCTGTGCCTGTCAGCATTCTCGGAATCGCAGCTTGTGGTGTTTTCATCAGCTGCTGAACCTCTACAGAGCGGAAAAGCAACGCCGGCGACGCACAACTGGTAAGCAAATCGTCCTGTTGACTGTGGCAAGTCAATGTCACGTTTCCCTTAACATTTCCAGCAGCGATCAAATTGTCGATCCACTGCTGCTTGCTTCCTGTCAGTATCACATCTCTGACAACTTCGTCTTTTTGATTTTTAGGATAGATTTTACGACAAAATGTCGGATAGATAGTCACTATATTATTTGTATCACAGCGTAATTCCACCTCTTGCACATATAAGACATAATCCACCTTTTGTTGAGCCGCTTCTTTTTCAAGTAATTCAAACAACTGGCTTTCATTCAACACCGTAGATGATTCCACAAAAAGATTGGATTGTCTGGCTTTCGGCAACTGATGGTTTCCGCGTGCGTGACCGTTAGAGTGGTAGGCATTCGGCTGTTGCGTGCGCGAGGCCAGCATCTTTTGGAGCTCTCCATTGGATATGTGCATCACACGTTCAGCTATAACACCCTCATCATCAAACATATAATAACCTCCATAATAATAGCCATCCGCACTTGATAGAGTTGGATCGCTGTACACAGAAAAAGATCTCGGAAGCACTTGTTGTTTCAACTTACCCCGAAAAACACTATTCTCTGAATTTTCCAACTCATGACCTAATAGATTGTGCATCAGGACAGATGCAGCATCGGAGGAAAAAAGGACAGGGCAATGAAAGGGAGCAGGATTCTCAGCAAAAAATACAAAAGACAACGCAATCTCCATATCCGTCATCTCATTGTACAATGCATCCGCATCAGGAAGTTGGTCAGGATAAAGTGCAAAATATTGTCTTTCAATATGTTCTGGGATAGCATCTTGTGTTAAACCCTCTACATGCAGGCTCAGCATTGCAGAGGATTGATTTTCCACGAAGAAACTTTTTTCACTGTTAACCAAGTATTTTCGTGTAGTCTGATATTTCAACTGAGCAGATTTAGACGTAAGCTGAAACACATCTTCAAGCGTACAATGCCTCAAACGGGTTTCCCACTCCTCCGCATTCCATCGAGAATCCATCATCGGCAACTCATAGTAACCATCCCTATCATAACTCATAAAAATCAATTTCTCCTGATTCTCATTTGGGTCAAGAGCTTTCACTATTGATTGATTTTCAATACTTTGCAAAATAGCCTCTTGCAGCGCATGATGAGTCTCTGTCCGGATTATTTTTCGAATCAACGACTCATTCTCCTCAATAGGCAGCGGAATTTGCTTGAGGTAGGTGTTCCTATTGTTGAAGTAGTGGTAATTGTCTGTTTCAGGGCTCCCAACGCGGATTTCTATGGTCAGAAAGGCCGTTTTTGAGGAATTATTCGCATAGATTTGTCCAAAATTGGCGGTTATCAGGTGCTCTGTAGTCTCGTTGACTCGATAGGCCATGTAATAGGGCGGATGATCGGTTTTCTGCAAAGAATCGAACTGCTGTTGCATTTCCTGACGCAGCAGCTGCAAAAGAGCATCATTTTCGGCCTCTTTTTGGGCATACAAAGTCGTGCTGCCCGCAAAAAACAGCAAACAGCATAGCCAAAAGAACCGAATCTTTCTCATAAATCGACTCAATATCTGAAAATCGTAGCCTCGCGGTCAGGGCTCACAGAGATAATGGAGACTTTCGTATTTGTCTTATCTTCGATAAATTTGATATAGTCTTTGAATATCTGAGGAAGTTCTTCGTAGGTTTTGCAGCCTGAGATGTCCTCTTTCCAGCCAGGAACGGTGGTATAAATGGGTTCAATCGTCACATCGTTGGCTGATGGCATACGGTCGGTGAGCTCGCCGTTCACACGGTAAGCCGTGCAAACCTTGATTTCGTCCAATTTGGAGAGCACGTCAGCCTTGGTGAGTGCGATATCTGTCACGCCGTTAATCATCAGAGCGTAACGCAGAGCTACCAAGTCAAGCCATCCGCAACGTCTTGGTCTTCCGGTAGTTGCACCGTATTCGTTGCCTTCTTTGCGCAGAAATTCACCCGTCTCGTCAAACAGTTCCGTTGGGAAGGGACCGCTGCCCACGCGTGTGCAGTAGGCTTTCACGATGCCGAATACGCGACCGGCGTAATGCGGAGCCAGACCGAGTCCGGTGAATGCGCCAGCGGCGATGGTGTTGGAAGAGGTGACGAAAGGGTATGCGCCAAATTCAACATCCAGTAACGTACCTTGCGCACCTTCTGCCAGGACGGTTTTTTCTTCCGTAAGATATTCATGCACAACGTATTCACTATCGATAAACGTGAATTTACGTATGGTGGCTAATGAGTTACGCCATTGTGCGTCTAATACTTTCAATTTTTCCTCATAATCGAAATGGTAGTGTTTCAGCATTTCGATATGTTCTTGGATTTTTTGCTGGTATTTTGCCTCAAAATCAGGAGATTCAAGGTCGCAAACGCGCAAGCCTGAGCGAGCGGTTTTGTCCGTATAGGTAGGGCCGATGCCCTTGAGTGTGGAACCAATCTTCATGTTGCCCTTGTGCGCTTCCTGAGCGGCATCCAAAAGCTTGTGCGTGGGCAGAATCAGGTGCGCCTTGCGGGAAATATAGAGGTTGTCAGTTGGGGTTAACCCCATATTAATCAGGGCGTTAATCTCTTCTTCAAAGATGATTGGGTCGATGACGACACCGTTACCGATGATGTTGATTTTGCTTTTGTGGAAAATACCAGACGGGATGATGTGCAACACATGGCGCAAACCATTGAATTCCAGCGAATGACCCGCGTTTGGACCGCCTTGGAAACGCGCAATAACATCATATTTGGGCGTCAATACGTCCACAATTTTACCTTTACCTTCGTCGCCCCATTGTAGGCCGAGCAGAATATCCATTTTCATATTTTCAGTTTTTCGAAAATCGGCGCAAAGATACAAAAATTTAAGACTCCTAAAAAATCATAATGCACTTTGCCAAAATATGGAAGTGAATGTGTAAAAATTGTATTTTTGCCTTTTCTTTTGTGAAATATAAATATCAAACGATGAATATTACCACTATATATTTGAAAGACATGCGGTTTTACGCTTTCCATGGCTGTTTTGAAGAAGAACAACGTATTGGAACGCATTTTACTGTGGATTTGAGACTTACCTACGATGCAGAAGCGGCCATTGCCGATGATGACGTGGAGAAATCCGTTAATTATCAACTGGTTTATAAGGCTATTCAGGAAGTGATGAACGAACCTCGTCACCTCATTGAAACCGTTGCAGACCGCATTATCCGCAAAATCAAGCAAGATTTTCCACAAGTGCAAAAGGTGGTTGTGAAATTGTGCAAACTGAACCCGCCTTTGGATGGAAAAACCGAATACGTAGCCGTGGAAATGGAAGGATGATGAGTGATAAGGAAGCCATAAAACAGTTGACAGCCTATTTTCAACGGGAAAACATCCGAAATGTGGTGATTTTGACCGATGAAAATGTGAACAGACTTTATCCAGACTATTTCTCTGGTTTACAGGAGTTTTGTCAATTGGACCATTATGTGCTTCCCGCAGGTGAATCCTCCAAGTCCATAGAAACTGCCGTAAAGATTTGGGATTATCTTGCCGAAAAGCAATATGACAGGAACGTTTTTCTGTTGAATTTTGGCGGTGGTATGGTATGCGACCTCGGCGGATTTGTGGCTTCCACCTACAAGCGCGGCATCCGTTTTGCGAACCACCCCACCACTTTGCTTGCCATGATTGATGCGGCCGTCGGCGGAAAAACGGGTATCAATCTGCAATACCTAAAGAACGGTGTCGGAACCTTCTATTTTTCTGACATTCAGCTTCCTGTGGATAGTTCTCTGTTGAAAACCCTACCCGATGAAGAGCTTCGCAGTGGATTCGGGGAGTTGGTAAAATATGCCCTCATCGGTTCCGAAGAGTTGTTCCAAAAATTGTGCAAATTGAAATCTATTAACGATTTAGAGACCGATTCTTTAGAGTTCTGTATTAATTTCAAGCGAAATATCGTGGAAAAAGACCCCAAAGACAATGGTCTGCGGCATATTCTGAACTTTGGTCATACAATTGGACATGCGATTGAGAGCTATTGCGCGGAAGCGGGTACGCCCATCGCGCACGGTCTTGCCGTGGCGCAAGGACTCTACTATGAAAGCCTTCTTTCCGCAAAACGCGGTCATCTCCCGCAAAACGAATGGCAACAAATTGCCGAATTTCTGCCTAAACATTTCCAAATCCTGACTCTTACCGAAGATGTCTTGTTAAAACTTGTTGTTTTTATGCAAAACGACAAGAAAAACACCGGCAATCTTATCAATTTCACCTTCCTTGACCATATCGGCCACGCTTCACCTAATTTCCAAATCCCCATATCTGAAATCCAAAACTTACTATTGACATAACCCTTGACCCTCAACCTTCAACCAATATGCTGAAATCCAAAGATGACATCGTAAGAAACTGGCTCCCGCGATACACAGGGATGCCGCTCGAAGAATTCGGGCAATATATATTATTGACAAACTTCCAGGAATATGTGCGCAATTTTGCCGACCTGACAGGTGCAACCATCTATGGTATGGAAAAATCGATGCGGTGCGCTACCAGCAACAACATCACCATCATCGATTTCATGATGGGCAGCCCGAATGCGGCCACCATTATGGATCTGTTGACGGCGGTGAAGCCCAAAGCCGTGCTCTTTCTAGGTAAATGCGGTAGCCTGAAATCCTACATCGGGTTGGGTGCCATGCTCTTACCCATTGCGGGAATTCGCGGCGAAGGTACCTCCCGCGACTATTTCCCCGATGAGGTGCCCGCGCTTCCGGCATTCAACTTGGAGAAAGCTATCTCCGCGACCATAAGTAGCCATGGATTAGAGTATTGGACGGGTACCGTCTATACTACCAACCGCCGCGTGTGGGAACACGACGAGAAGTTCAAAGACTACCTTCGCAGCATCCGTGCCACTGCCGTTGATATGGAAACTGCCACTCTCTTCTCCGTCGGATTTTACAACCGTATCCCCACGGGTGCGTTGCTGATGGTCTCTGACCAGCCGATGCTTTCCGACGGGGTGAAAACCGCTGCGTCAGACAAAATAGTGACCGAAAATTACGCCCTCTTGCATCTTAAAATTGGCATCCAATCGTTGCAGGAGCTACAAAATAAGGGTATTTCTGTGAAACATCTGCGTTTCGACTATTATGATTTCCAGTAGTGTCGTGATTAATCGCGTCTCTTCGGTGGTATTACATATTCGAAATTAATGTACATTTGCCACTCTCTTTTGATTAAATAATAAACAATTGAATATGAAAAAGTTAACACTGTTATTAAGCATCTTTTGCGTAATGTTTTTGGCTCCTGTATTCGGACAGACCATTGATTTTACCAAACGTTACGTTATTGAAAACATCTATGGCATTGCGTGGCAACCCGGCGCGGACCAGTATTCCTACATTGATGACGACCAGAACATCATGCTGGTGAATGCCAAAAGCGGTAAGGAGACCACATTTCTTGCTGCTGCTTCGCAAAAAGCGCACGAAATCTCCAGCCCTTACGGCTACGAATGGCTGGATGCCAACACCCTCTACTTCCCTCGCGACCACAAAACCGTCAACGTGCTGAAAGGCAAAATCACCACCGCTGAGTTCGACAAAGTGGATTGGGATGATGTGATCGACCAGGATGTAAAAAACAAAGTGTTTGTCATCAAAAACGACAAAGGCGTGTTTGTGGAGAGTGCGCTGAACGGCTATAAACCGGTGCTGCTTTGTCCCGATACGGGCAAAAACATTGTATTCGGCGAGTCGGTGCACCGCAGTGAGTGGGGCATCAACGAGGGACAGTACATCTCCCCGAACGGCAACTTCATCGCGTTCTACCGGATGGACGAGAGCATGGTGGAGGATTACCCGCTCGTGAACACCGGCACGCCCATCGCAACGGTCGAGAACATCAAGTACCCGATGGCCGGCCGCACCTCGCACGTGGTGACCCTCGGCATCTTCGACGTGGCCAAATCCGCTGAGAAAGGCGTTCCCGTTTACCACTACATCAACACCGACAAAGCCGACGGCGAGTTCCTGACCAACGTAACCTTCTCACCTGACGAACAATACATCTACATTTCGCACCTCAACCGCGAGCAGAACCACTCCAAACTGATTCGATACGACCTGCAAACCGGTAAGAAACTGTCCACCCTCATTGAAGAGCGTGATAACCGTTACGTGGAACCGACTCAGCGCATGATATTCATGAAAAACGGCGATTTCCTCTGGTTCAGTGACCGCGACGGCTGGAACCATCTTTATACATACCAAGCAGATGGAAAACTGATTAAGAAGGTGGTGGATGGCAGATTTGACATTGCCGAATATTACGGCATGGACAAAGACGAGAAAAATATCTATTTCACTGCATCTTTGGAAAAACCTGTGAATCAATATGTTTGCAAAGTAAGTTTGGAAAAGGGCACGCTCACCTGCTTGGCTCACGCCGATGGTGTTCATCGCCCCGTCTTCAGCGAATCAAAAAACTATTTCATCGACTATTTCAGCAATCCGACCACGCCTCGCACTATCTCTCTGGTAGATAATAAAGGTAAGACACTCAAGACGTTACTTACCGCGAAAAGTCCGTTTGGCGTGATGAAGTTGGGCGACACCCAGATTTTCCCCATCGTGAACAAAGAGGGCGACTCCCTTTGGTGCCGCATGATTACGCCTCCAAACATGGACAAGAGCAAAAAATACCCTGTGTTTATGTACGTTTACGGCGGTCCGCATTCACAATTGGTGACCAACCAGTACCTCTCCGGCGGACTTTTCCTCGAATTTATGGCGCAACAGGGCTACATCGTCTTCACGTTGGATAACCGAGGCACGGACAATCGTGGTGCAGAATTCGAAAAGTGCATCCACCGCAACTTGGGCGTGCGCGAGGTGGAAGACCAGATGTGCGGCGTAGAGTATTTGAAATCACTGCCTTACGTGGATGCCAACCGCATCGGTTTGGATGGTTGGAGCTATGGCGGTTTCATGGTGTTGTCGCTGATTACTGCGCACCCCGATGTCTTCAAGGCGGCCTCTTGTGGTGGCCCGGTCGTCAATTGGGAATGGTACGAGGTGATGTACGGTGAACGCTACATGGACACCCCGCAGGAGAACCCGTCGGGCTATGCCAACGCCAACATCATCCCGAAAATCAAGAACGTGAAATGCCCGCTGTTGGTGATGCACGGTGCGCAGGACCATACGGTGGTTCAACAACATACGTTGGAACTGCTCCGCCAGGCCGTCTCTGACGATATAGAACTCGAATACTTCGTCTATACTGTCCACGACCACAACGTCATCGGACCTGAACGCAGGCATCTCTACAACAAGTTGTTGCGTTTCCACAACCAGAACACCAAGGGCGAATGAAACGACTCTTTGTCGCCACACCCATAATTACGCTTTCGGCGGAGATCCAAAAGATCTCTGCCGATTTACGTTTTCGTCTGCGCCACGATGACATCGTGTGGGTGAAGGACGAGGTGCGGCACTTGACTTTACGCTTTTTGGGCGCAACTCCCCCGCAACAAGTACCTGCCATCCGCAGAGCATTAGATGAGGCGTGTGCGCAAAACCAACCGTTCACATTGAACATCAACAAGATAGGAGTCTTCGGTAGCCATTACCATCCCGAAGTTATCTGGTTGGGCTTCGACCATTTCGAGCCGTTCCAGAAATTGTTCGAGGATTTGGAGCCGAAGTTGCAAGGTATAGGTTTCGAGCCCAACTACGGCAATTTCGTGCCGCACATCACGTTGGGCCGCATCAAAAGCTTGCACGATAAGCGCAAATTCTGGGAGAGTATCGAATCGGTACCTTCCTCTTTCAAGCAAACGATTGATATTTCAGAACTTATTCTATATCAGAGTTTTCTGCATAAAGAAGGTCCCGAATACAAAGTTTTGAGCAGGCACCATTTAGGTGATGAAAAAAAATTTCCAAACGGAACTTGTTGATATTAAAAAAAGTGTATTTTTGCCGTCCAAATTTTAACGACAAAAAAATATCAAAAAATATGAAAAAAGACATCCATCCTAAGGAGTATAGAACCGTGGTTTTCAAGGACATGTCTAATGACTATGCTTTCCTTACCAAGTCAACGGTCAACACGAAAGACACGATTGTATGGGAAGACGGAAATGAATATCCGCTCGTAAAATTAGAGATTTCCAGCACCTCTCACCCCTTTTTCACCGGTAAGATGAAGTTGGTTGACACCGCTGGCCGTGTGGATAAATTCCGCAACAAATATGCCCGTCATTTTGATGCTGGCAAGACGAAATAATCCATATATTTTGTACTTTTGCTGACCTTTTTTGTAACCCGAAAAAGGTCAGTTTTTTTATGGTAACTTCTTGAAATGATTAAAGATATCTTTGCTGCAGGCGGTTTTCTGAGTGGCGAATCCAACGTCATTCCTATTCTTTCCATAGATGATGAAATCAAATTGAGCGAAGAGGGCCTGCCCGACGAGGTGCCCCTTTTACCTTTGCGCAACACCGTGCTTTTCCCAGGGATGGTGATTCCTATTACCATCGGACGGGAAAAATCGTTGAAGTTGGCTCGCGATTGTTCCAACAATGACAGTCCGATTGGTGTGGTGGCGCAGCGCGACAATAACGTGGAAGATCCTACTATCAAAGATATGTACCGTGTGGGTACTATCGCTCGTATCCTCAAAACCCTCAACATCCCCGACGGCAACATCATGATGGTGGTGCAAGGTGTGAAAGTGTTTGAGATTGGCCGTGTTTTGCAATCGCGCCCTTACTATCGTTGTGAGGTTCATCCTTATCCTACCAATGATCTTGATACAGATGTAACTGATACAGAGGAGTTTAAGGCTAAGATGATTATGATTCGCGAGACGATGGGCAACATTCTGCAACTCACGCCAGGAACGCCTCGCGATGCGATCACTGCTGTCAATAATATCGAAAGTAATACTTTCCTGCTCAATTTCATCGTCTCCAATCTCTCCATTGCAGTAGAAGAGAAACAGGAAATTCTTGAAACTCAGGATATTATGGTTCGTGCCGACAAGGTAATCGCTCTCTTGACCCACGAACTGCAGGTGGTGGAGATCAAACACCAAATCCACACCAAATCGAGCCAGGAGATGGAAAAGCAGCAGCGCGAATATATCCTGAATCAACAGATGAAGACGATTCAGGAGGAATTAGGCGGACCTTCCACGGAGAAGGATTTCGATGAGTTGCGCGAACGTGCTGCCAAGAAAAATTGGAACCAAGAAACCGCCGATCTCTTCGAAAAAGAGTTCAAAAAACTGCAGCGTACTAACTATATGTCTCCCGATTACTCCGTGCAACTCAACTACTTAGAGTTACTGTTGGATCTTCCGTGGAACGAATATAGCGAGGACAATTTCGACTTGAAAAAGACGCGCGAAATTCTCGACAAAGACCATTACGGCTTGGAGAAAGTGAAGGAGCGCATCATTGAATATTTGGCAGTGTTGAAGCTGAAGGGCGATATGAAATCGCCAATTCTCTGCTTGGCAGGCCCTCCGGGTGTCGGTAAAACCTCCCTCGGCCGTTCCATTGCTGAGGCTATCGGACGCAAGTACGTCCGCATCTCCCTCGGTGGCGTGCACGACGAGTCCGAAATCCGTGGTCACCGCAAAACCTACATCGGCGCGATGCCAGGCCGCATCATCCAAAATATGCGCAAGGTGGGTTATTCCAACCCCGTCTTTGTGCTCGACGAAATCGACAAAGTCTCCGGCATGACCGTCAATGGCGACCCGTCGGCGGCATTGCTCGAAGTGATGGACCCTGAGCAGAACAGCACCTTCAATGACAACTACCTCGAAACTCCTTACGATCTCTCGAAAGTGCTCTTCATCGCTACCGCAAACAACCTCAACAGCATCCATCCGGCTCTGCTCGACCGCATGGAAATCATCGATATTCCAGGATATTTGGCAGAGGAGAAATTAGCAATTGCCACTCGACATCTCATTCCGAAACAACTGAAAGACAACGGATTGACCGACGAACAACTGACTATTCCGGAGGAAACAGTGAAAGCGGTCATCAGCGACTACACCCGCGAGTCGGGCGTGCGCGGACTGGAGCGCACCCTTGCGAAAATCATTCGCAAACGTGCTGCACAGTTGGTACAAGACGGAACTATGCCACCCGTTGTGAAACCCGAGGACTTGAAAGAGATTTTGGGCTCGCCTATCTTCCAGTTGGAGAAGGCGTTAGACAAGGATGTCTATGGCGTAGCCACTGGTTTGGCTTGGACGGCAGTGGGTGGCGAAATCCTTTTCGTTGAGGCCCTCACGAGTGCAGGCAAAGGCGAAATGACCCTCACCGGTAACCTTGGCGACGTAATGAAGGAATCGGCTACCATCGCCTACGAATTCCTGAAGGCGCACGCAGAAGAGTATGGTGTCAACCCCGAGGATTTCAACAGCAAGAAGGTACACATCCACGTGCCTGAGGGCGCGACCCCGAAAGATGGTCCTTCGGCGGGCATCACCATCCTCACAGCATTGGTCTCCGCTTTTACGAAAAAGCCTGTGCGTGAGAAAGTTGCTATGACAGGTGAGATCACCTTGCGTGGAAAACTCCTCCCCGTGGGCGGCATCAAGGAGAAGATTCTGGCAGCCAAACGTTGCGGCATCTTCGACATTGTGATGTCCAAAGAGAATAAAAAAGATATAGACGACATCAAGGAGAATTTCATCGAAGGAATGCATTTCCATTACTTCGAGGAGATGAAAGACGCTGTAAAATTCAACTTCAATCAGCAATAATTATGGCAAATCCCTATTACGAATCAGCATTGACCGAGCGTGCAGGTGTGGAACAGCCCATGCAGGTGAACCCGAATTTCAGACGGCAGAAAAAATCGGAACTCACAGTGGATGATTACGTCAAAGGGATTTTAGAAGGCAACCGCACCATCCTTAGCCGGGCGATTACCATGATTGAGAGCGAGAATCCCTCTCACATTGTGATGGCGCAGGATATTATCGAGCGTTGCCTACCGCACTCTGGCAACTCGTTGCGCATCGGCATCACGGGCGTTCCGGGCGTGGGCAAGAGCACCTTCATCGAGTCGTTCGGCGGAATGCTGACCGCACAGGGGCACAAGTTGGCAGTTTTGGCCATCGACCCGTCGAGCGAGCGCACAAAAGGCAGCATTTTGGGCGACAAAACCCGCATGGAGACGCTTTCCGTCGATCCCAACGCCTTCATCCGGCCTTCGCCCTCCGGTTCCGCATTGGGCGGGGTGGCTCGCAAAACCCGCGAGTCCATCATTCTCTGTGAGGCCGCCGGCTTCGATACCATCATTGTGGAAACTGTGGGAGTGGGACAGTCGGAAACAGTGGTCAAGTCCATGGTAGATTTCTTCCTGCTGCTGATGTTGGCTGGTGCTGGCGACGAATTGCAGGGCATCAAGCGCGGTATTATGGAAATGGCTGATGCATTGGTGATTAACAAAGCTGACGGCGACAACTTGCCCAAGGCAAAGGGTGCCGCATCGCAATATCGTGCTGCTCTGAAACTCTTCCCCAAGAGCGACAACGGCTGGGACGTGCCTGTGGAGGTCTGCTCCGCCCGTGAATGTTTCGCCTTGGACAAAGTATGGCAGATCATCCAGGATTTTGTTACTCTAACCCGCGGCAACGGCAGCTTTGAAAAAACACGTAACGAACAGTTAGTCAACATATTCTATCATTGGATAGAATATACCTTACACAATCGTTTCTACAATAACGAAGCCACGCAAGCGCGCATTGATGAATTGCTTCCGAAGATTCAGTCGAAGCAGATTTCGCCTTATATGGCTGCAGCGAAATTGACGGAATAGTTCGCGTGCATCCTAAAAAATTGTATCTTTGCGCGTTTAAAAAAATAGGTGAAATGAAACGTTTCGTTCTTTACAGTTTATTGAGTATCACATTATTATGTGCGATGGCGCAGCCCAAGCCCATCAAGAACGTGATTCTTATGATTCCGGACGGCACCTCTACGAGTCTGCTCTCCGCCGCCCGTTGGTACCAAACCTATCTGGATTCCACCCAAACGACCTTAAACATAGACCCTTACGTGTGCGGTCTCGTACGCACGCACTCCTCTGACGCACCTATCGGCGATTCGGCTCCGACGACCTCTTGCTACGTCTCAGGGCAACCCTCCCAAACGGGGTTCATCTCCACCTATCCTGTTGCCACTGACCACGACCTCGTGCCAGTGGATGCCACTCGCGCCTACCAGCCTTTGGCCACCGTACTCGAAGCAGCCAAAATCCTGCAACACAAGGCCACCGGACTCGTCTTCACATGTGAGTTCCCGCATGCCACTCCCGCTGATTGCTCTGCACACACCTACAAGCGTAGCAAATATGGCATGATTGCCCCGCAAATGGCTCATAATCACCTTGATGTGGTGATGGGTGGCGGTGTTAAATATCTCTCCGAGAATCTTCAGAATGATCTGAAAGAGACAGGATACAATGTTTATCTTGATGATATACAAGGATTTAGAAGCTGCTCCAAAGCTCCCGTCTGGGCTCTGTTTGGCGAAACCTCCATGCCCTACTGGCTGGAAGCCGATAAGCAGCAAACTCCATCCTTAGCCGAAATGACTCAAAAGGCCATTGACCTGCTCTCCAAAAACGAAAACGGATTCTTCTTGATGGTAGAAGGTAGCAAAGTCGATTGGGCCGCCCACGATAATGATGCCAAAAATGCCATTATTGAGTTTATTGAATTCGACAAGGCGTGCGGCGTGGCTTTCGATTTTGCCAAGAAGAACGGCGAAACCGTGATCGTGATTCTGCCCGACCACGGCACTGGCGCGGTGACCCTAGGGAACCCCAAAGCTAGTCGCGACAACTATGACAAACTGTCACTGCAACAACTCATGAGCCCCATTGACAAATACCAGCTTTCCAACTGGACGATGGGCGAAAAACTCAAAGCAGTGGAGACTTCCGAATGGCCGCAACTCTTTGAAACTTATTTCGGCTTCACCCCGCAACCCGCCGAAATCACCTACCTTTCTACCGCTCAAGATTACGACAAGTCCTCCACCCCAAAAGAAGAACGTAAAGGCAATCTCTCAATCTGTAAGATGCTTAGCCAAGTGCTGTATAACCGCACCTATTTCGGTTTCACCACTTTCGGACACACGGGAGAGAATGTCTTTTTAGCAGTCTATCATCCTAATAATGATAGACTTACGGGCATCCCTACCAACGTGGATGTTCACAAATACTTGTGTCGTCAAATGGGACTGACCGGACAGTTGGATCAGCTAACGGCAGACATTTATGCTCCACATCAACAAGTTTTTGACGGTTTTCAAGTGCAAATCGACAGTTTGGACAAAGACAATTACCGTTTGACTGTCAAAAACAAGAAAAATGTGTTGGTGGTCAACAGTTATGACAACTACATTACGGTTAATAAAAAGAGAATCGACCTTAACTCTGTAGTGGTTTATATGCCCAAGAACAACACGTTCTATCTGCCGAAGGAGTTAAGACAATATTTAGAAACAAAATAATTTCAAAAAGTAAAATTTATTTCCACTTCATACGTTATTATCGTTAAAATTCAAAAAACAGACTAAAATGGAAAGCACGAATTCAATGAATTATGCAGGTCAATCGACGAACCAAGAGAATCCTTTGAAGAAATGGGTGATTATATTAGGTGTTTTGGCAGGGGTTTTCCTTTGCACAACCATCTATTTTGCACGTTTTGCCAAACCGACCATGAACAAAGTTTATACGGAGGTGGAAACGAAAAATGTTGAGTTGCAAGGCGAGCTGGATGCACTTTTGGCGGAACATGAGCGCATCAAAGAGCAATATGGCGAACTTTCTGAGCAATTGAGTGAAAAGGACAGCATTATTATGGCTGGAGCCGCTGAAATTGAGAAGTTGATCAACTCACAGGCTGACTATAATCGTATTAAGAAGCAATTGGCTCGTCTCCAGAACATTTCTCAGGAATATGTGAAGGAGATGGACAAGCTCTATCAAGAGAATCAAGCTTTGAAAGAAGAGAACCAACAGGTACGCGCTAGTTTGGAGCAGGAGCGTGAAGTGACCCGCAACATCCAACAAGCCAACGATAATTTGTCGCAGAAAATAAGCAATGCGGCAACGTTCAAAGCCTATAACCTCAAGAGTGCAGGCTACCTGGTGCGCAATAAGGGCACTGAAGAACCCACGGAAAAAGCTAACAAGGTGAAACGCATCAAAACGACCTTGATGTTGGGTGAAAACTCCTTAATTGAGCCCGGTCCCGTGAATGTTTATTGCCGTATCGCTATCCCTGAAACGGGCAAAGTGCTGACCATGGGCTCTGGTGACACCTACTCTTTTGTGCACAACGGCCAGCGTCTGCAATACTCTTGTAAGACCGTTGTCAATTACAAGGGCAAAGCCGAAAACATCACCCTGAATTGGGATTTGATGTCCGACGACAAAGCGATTAAAGGACAATATAGCGTGCAAATTTATACCGACGATCAATTCCTCGGTGAGACCTATTTCACATTGAGATAATGTTGTAAAAATCTAATATACAACTTGTTATTATGGTTAGCAGGCATTTTTTAAGAATCAAGACTATGCAGGCGCTCTACGCCTACCATGCCAACCCAGAAGCTGATGTTCGCAGTTACGAGCTCGGTCTGGTGAAGAACGTCCAAGGATGTTACGAACTCTTCTTGTGGCTCTTTGCCTTGCTGCCAGAAATCGCCTTCTATCGGATGAAAAAGCTTGATAGTCTGAAAGAAAAGTACAATCCAACGGAAGAAGATCTGAACCCGAACACCAAATTCATCAATAATGCGGTGATTCGTCAGATTGAAACCAACCAGACGCTCAAGATCCTATGGCCTAAATACCACATTCTTTGGGAAGACGATACTGACCTGATAGCCAAGTTGTTCCGTGAGATTGAACAATTGCCCGAGTACGAAGTTTACATGTCCACGCGCGAGAACAATTACGCAGAGGACAAGAAACTTGTGTTAGTTATTATCGAGAAGGTATTCGCTAATAACGACTTGTTACATTGGTACTTAGGTGAAAAAAATACCCATTGGATTGATGACTACAATGAGGCGATGCTGATGTTTTATCAGAACGTGAAAGAATTCAAAGAGTCCAAGGGAGATGATTGCAAAATTGACAGTATTTTCAAAAGTATTGAAGATGAGCAATTTATCAGACAGTTGTTCCGAAAAACGCTTGAACACACCAAAGAATATACGGAGATGATCGAGGGTAAACTGCAAAATTGGGAGCTTGAGCGGGTTATCAACCTTGATATGCTTCTTATGCAGATGGCGCTGTGCGAACTCTTAGAATTCCCGTCTATTCCCATCAAAGTGACCTTGAACGAATACATTGAAATTGCCAAATGGTATAGCTCTGACAAGAGTAAAGTGTTCATCAACGGCATCTTAGATCGTCTGATTGTGGATTTGCGCGACAGTGGAAAAATTGAAAAAACGGGCCGCGGACTGTATCAAAATTAAAATTCCTTGAGCAGCCCCGTAGGGGCAAGAGTTTGGTAAAAAAACAATAAAATAAATGAATAGAATCACGATAATTACGGTATTAGCCATCGGTTTGATGTTCTGTGGCTGTCACAAGAAACCAGCGAAAGAGGGAGACTTCACGGTAAAAGATGTGCATATTCCGCAGACGGCAGAAGGATTGTCCGCTAAAGATGCGGAGAAAATGCCTGTCATTGAATTTGAGACCAAAACCTACGATTTCGGCGATGTGGTGGAAGGCGAAAAGCTTACGTATGCCTTCAAGTTCAAAAACACGGGCAAATCAAACTTGATTATCTATTCTTCGGAAGCCACTTGCGGTTGTACGACTTCGCAGCCGCCTAAAGCACCTGTGCGTCCGGGCGAGAGTGGCGAAATCACCGTGACCTTCAACTCCGAGGGTCAGAAAGGGAAGGTTCAAAAACGCATATTAGTGGGCGCAAACACCTATCCGGCAGAAACTATCCTGATGATTACTGCTAACGTTTCTTCAAGTAAATAATTAATAATCAAAATTTTATAGTTATGATGAATATCTTTTTACCTATTTTGGACGCGGCTCCTGCTGCTTCTCCTGCCGGTGGCGGCTCTTCTATGCTTATTTTCATTCTGTTGATGATTATCATTTTCTACTTTTTCATGATTCGTCCGCAGCAGAAAAAGCAGAAAAAGATAGAAGAAGCGCGCAATAGCCTGCAAAAGGGCGATAAAGTCGTCACGATTGGCGGTATTCATGGCAAAATCACGGACATCAAAGACAACACCTTCACGATTGAAATTGCTCACGATGTGCGTATTGAGGTCGATAAGGCTGCTATATCCTTCAATGAGGCTGCTTTGAATCAGAAATCTGACAACAAGAAAGAGGAAAAGATCGAAGAAAAGAAAGAAAACGAGTAAGCCATGGCGGATAACAAATCTCGGATACCTGTGAAGCTTCCATCGTTAGCCTTCATAGTATGTCTTTTGATTTCGATTGCCTGCTGGGTTTTGGTTTCGTTTTCAAAAGATTACAAGATGTCTTACGAGTATAAGTTGGTGTGCGATAATCTGCCGGAAGGTCGCAAGTCGGTCACTGCTTCCGATACGGTTTTGACCCTGACTTTCAACCAAAACGGTTTCGGCTATTTGATGAAACCTTTCTCTGAGAAAGAGAAAGTGGTCACTATTTCCATTAATGACCTGATTAAGCCGAAGAACAAGGTGACGGTTTATACGTTCACCAACAAGGAATTGTACGAATACCTGGTTTCTCACAATTTCGGTCCTGAATTGGTGGCCGTTTCTGCACCGGAAGTCATCACCTTTTACTTACGTTAAAAATGGTTAAAATCGGGCTGACCGGTGGAATAGGAACGGGGAAAACGTACCTTTCAACCCATTTTGTGGATATGGGTATTCCTGTCTATTATGCTGACGATGAGGCGAAGAAGCTTTATCGTCAGCCTGTTTTTTTGGAGGAGATGCGGAAGGCTTTTCCTGACGAGCGGTTATGGTTTCCCGACGGCTCACTTAATATGGTTCAGCTTTCGAAATCCTTTGAAGACGAGGCGTTTTTGCAACGATTAAGCCATTTTGTACACCCATACGTCATGCGCGATTTCGAGCGTTGGGCGGCGGAGCAAAACGCACCGTCCGTCATCATGGAATCTGCTATTATTTTCGAGTACGATTTAGTTTCCTATTTCGACAAGATTATTGTGGCGGATGCTTCTGAATCGTTGAGAATCAAGCGGATAAAGTCACGTAATCCGCATTTGACAGAAGCGGATATTCGGCAGCGCATGTCGAGGCAGATGCCACAGTCGGAAAAGTGTGCGCGGGCAGACTTGGTCGTATGCACGGGCGAGACGTATCAAGAGATGAGGAAGGAGTGTTAAAAATCTATAATTAGAGAATGAAAAAGGGAGCTTTTCGGCTCCCTTTTTCTATATAACAAATACTAATGAACTAAAAAAACTGGCGTTTTACTGATTTATTTTACCAAATCAACAATAGCCTTGAATGCCTCAGGATTATTCATCGCGAGGTCGGCGAGAGCTTTGCGGTTAAGCGCAACGTTCTTCTTTGCTAAGCTACCCATCAGAACAGAGTAAGACATTCCATACTCGCGGGCACCTGCGTTGATACGGGTGATCCACAAGCTTCTGAAATTTCTCTTTTTCGCTTTTCTGTCGCGGTAAGCATATTGCTGGCCTTTCTCCCACGAGTTGACCGCCACGGTCCAGACGTTTTTGCGTTTTCCGAAATAACCGCGGGTACGTTTTAAAATCTTTTTTCTTCTTGCTCTAGAAGCAACGTGATTGACTGATCTTGACATAATTTTTTTCCTTTCCGTTTACGTCAGTGGCATGGAGCACTTCGGGAACTGAGCGTAAACATTGTTTTTTTAATGAATTAAACTAGCACTGTCCCAGCATTTGCTTAACGGTGCGATCCAAATTTTGTTCGACAATAGCGCTGTAAGCCAAGTTACGTTTTCTCTTTTTGGTTTTTTTGGTGAGAATGTGGCTGTGGTAAGCGTGATGTCTCTTGATTTTGCCGGTGCCGGTCAGAGTGAATCTTTTCTTAGCAGCGGACTTAGTTTTAATTTTCGGCATTTCTACTTGATTTTTTAAAGGTTTATATATAAGTACTTGTTATATATTACTTTTTAGATTTAGGTACCATCAGGATGGTCATGTTGCGGCCAGTAAGGACGGGCATCTGATCCACTTTGCCGTATTCCTGCAGGCGTTCAGCAAATTTGAGCAGCTCCAGTTCGCCGTTGTCCTTGTAAATGATTGAGCGTCCACGGAATGTCATGATAATCTTGACTTTATAGCCGTCTTGCAAAAAGCGGATAGCGTGGTTGCATTTGAATTCCACGTCATGTTCGCTGATTTGCGGACTCAGGCGAATCTCCTTGATTTCCGTTTTGGCACTGTTAGCCTTGATTTCTTTCAGTTTCTTCTTTTGCTCATACAGGTACTTTTGGTAATCCATTACCTTGCACACAGGCGGATTGGCCTGTGGGGAGATTTCCACAAGATCAACACCATGTTCATCCGCAATAGCAAGTGCTTCGCGAAGCGACACGATTTGAGGTTCAATGTTATCTCCAACAACGCGTACGACTTGCGCCGTAATGTTCTCGTTGATGCGATGTTGAGCGTCTTTCTTGTTTTTCGGTCCGAAAGACCTGTTGGGCCGGTTGTTTTGAGCGATGATCAAATCCTTTCTTTTTTATGTAATAACTTTATTTATAATTTTTTGGGCGGCAAAAATACACAATTTTTTATTGTATAATTCGTTTTCTCATTTTTTTTATTTTTGCAGCCTTTTAATATGTATGGATATTATGAGAAAAACACTGATTGGCATATTCGTTTTGGGCTTATTGATACTGCAATCGCCGACACATACTCTGTGTGCGCAAAACTCGGAAGTGGGTGCGTGTGTGGGTACCACTTTCTACCTCGGAGAGCTGAATCCAACACGTCTCTTCGCGCAACCGAAGCTGGCGGCGGGTCTTGTTTATCGCTATAACCTCTCGCCACGCTGGGCCATTAAGGCCGACTTCCTGTTTGGAAAAGTAGCGGGCAGTGACCAACTCACCAACGGTGGGTACGAGCGGAATCTCAGTTTCTATTCTCCCATCACGGAATTTTCTGTGGTCGGGGAACTGAACTTCCTTAGACTCTACAATTCTGTGGGTAAGAACCATTTCACTCCTTACATTTTCACTGGATTGACGGTTTTCTCCTTTAATCCAATGGCTCAATACAAAGATGGAACTATCTATGAGTTACAGAGTTTGGGTACGGAAGGGCAAGGCTTGGAAGGTATGCCGAAGAAATATTCCCTAACCCACGTTGCCATTCCGTTTGGCATCGGTATGCGCGTGAATATCGGCAGGTATGTCTGTCTGGGGGTTGAATGGAGCTTCCGCTACACCTTTACCGACTATTTGGACGATGTGGGCGGTCGTTATTATGACAACGACCTCTTGCGCGAGCAACGCGGTGACATCATCGCCGATATGGCCGATCGTACCCCAGAGTTGCTTGACGATAAGGGAAATCCATTGCCTCTGCATCAGGAGGGTGAACAACGCGGCAATAGTACCACCCATGACATCTATTCCTTCGCAGGCGCAACGTTGACTGTCAAGTTCGGAAATGACGATAAAACTTGCGAATTGAAGAAATCACGTAAAAGAAGATAACCTATATGAATAAAGAACAAGCCATCAAACATATTGCCATCATCATGGATGGTAACGGGCGTTGGGCGCAACAGCGGGGCCACGATCGTAGCTTCGGCCACCAAAACGGTATCGAGGCTGTCCGTAGCGTTGTGGAGGGCACCCGTGAATTGGAGATTCCTTACCTTACGCTTTATACATTCTCCACTGAGAACTGGAACCGTCCCAAAGAGGAAATTGACCTGCTGATGCGGTTGCTCGTCAAGGCGATTATAGATGAAGTGCCGGAATTGGACAAGAACGGTGTGCGGCTGCTGACTACCGGCCGTTTGGAGACGCTTCCCGAAGAGTGCCAGGAATATCTGCATAAAGCAATGGCACAAACAGCTCATAACAAGGATCTTAACCTCGTGTTGGCTCTCAGCTACAGCGGTCGTTCGGAATTGGTGGACACTACCCGCCGTATTGCTCAGGAAGTGGCTGACGGACGAATCAACCCAGCTGAGGTGGACGAAAAAACCATCCAACAACATCTCTATCATCCCGAAATCCCAGATGTGGATCTGATGATTCGCACTGGCGGCGATATGCGCATCAGCAACTTCTTGCTGTGGCAAATCGCGTACGCGGAACTCTTCTTTTCTCCCGTCATGTGGCCGGACTTTAGGAAAACGCACCTTAAGGAAATCGTTGAACAATTCGGCTCCCGCGAACGTCGTTTTGGTCAAACTGGAGAACAAGTGCGTTCACATTGATTTTTTCACTATCTTTGCCGACTTTTTGGAAAGAATGCATTTGTTGCGAAACATATTGATAATGACGGTTTTATGCCTCTGTACAATCGTCACCCGAGCTCAGATAGTGCTTGGTGGCGATAGTATCGGTGGACCTGTGAAGGTTGACTATGCCTCCCCCAGAACCTATGAAATCGGAGGTATCACCTCTTCTGGTACAGCGGCATTGGACCAGCGACTACTGCCTTTCCACGTTGGCGATGTAATAGAAGTGCCTGGTGATAAGATTTCCAAGGCTGTTAAAAGCCTCTGGAGCACAGGCTTGTTCGAGGATGTGGAGATTTATGCCACTCGTGTGCAGGGCAATCTCATCTTCTTGGATATTCGTCTTGAAGACCGCGCCCGACTGAGTGCATTCGGCTTCAAAGGCACTACGAAAAGTGAGGAGAACGACCTTCGAGAAAAATTGAATATTTCGCAGGGTAATATCGTGAATGATAACATGAAAATCACTTGCCAGAATATTATCCGAAAATATTACATCGAAAAAGGTTACTTTTCCTGCGAAGTTGATATCAAGGAGATTCCGGATGAGAAAATCAAAAACGCCGTCAATCTGCTTTTCGATATCCGAAAATCCAAGAAAGTCAAGATTGATAAGATTACCATTAATGGAAATAAAGAGGTGACGGATGCCGTGTTGCTCCGTTCCATGAAGGAAACTAAGGAAAAGTTCCGCTTTATGCCTTTCTACAAGGCAGATACAGCTATCGCTTATCTCTTCAAACATAAAGGATACTATCAATCCAAGGATATCAAAGATCATTTGGACAACTATTTCGCCGATCGAGTCAAACTCAGAATCTTCAAACAATCCAAATTCATCAAGGAAAGTTATGATCAAGACAAGGTGAATTTGATTAACCGTTACAATGAATTGGGATATCGTGATGCGGTGATTTTGCACGACACGTTCTACGTGAAAAACAAAAACATGTACATCGATTTGGATGTCTATGAGGGACCGCAATACTATTTCCGGAATATCACGTTTGTGGGTAATACGATATATCCGACCACTTTGTTGAAACAGTTGTTGGGAATCAACAAAGGAGATGTATATAATCAGACTCTTCTCAATAAGAACCTGACTATGAAAGAAGACGGGGAGGATTTGGCTTCCCTATACATGAACAATGGTTATCTGTTTTTCAGTGCCAATCCTGTAGAGGTGGCGGTTGATGGCGACTCCATTGATATTGAGATTCGTATTCGTGAGGGCAAGCAGGCCACTTATAATACCATCACAGTGGAAGGTAACACGAAAACCAACGACCACGTGATTTTGCGCGAGCTTACCACCATTCCCGGCCAGCTGTTCAATCGCGCCGACATCATCCGTTCTCAACAGGTGTTGATGTCTATGGGTTACTTCAACCAAGAGAAGATGGATGTGCAGCCTCGCCCGAACGAAGCGGACGGAACGGTTGACATCAACTATGTGGTGGAAGAAACCTCCTCCGACCAACTTTCGCTTTCCGCCGGTTATGGTGCTACAGGCTTTATGCTTACCGCTGGTATTACTTTTAATAACTTCTCTACCAAGAAGTTGTTCAAGAAAGATGCTTGGACTCCGATTCCTGGTGGTGACGGCCAACGTATCTCCCTCAACGCATCCGTGAGTACCAAATACTATCAATATTACAACTTCTCCTTCACCGAGCCGTGGTTGGGAGGCAAGAAGCCCAATGCACTCACAATAGGCGTTTATTATCAACGACAAAACAACGGTTACAGCCGTCAGGATGTAGATAAATATGCCTTCAGTAGCATTACGGGTGCTTCCGTCTCCTTGGCAAACAAACTCAAGTGGCCTGACGACTATTTCCAGATGTCGCACACGCTCTCTTACGAGTATTACAAGGTGAAGAATTGGAGTGGCTATTTCATTTTCCCGACGGGTTACTCCCACAGTATCAGTTACATATTCACATTGAGCAGAAACTCTATCAACGCGCCGATTTACCCGCGCGAAGGTTCCGACATCATGTTCTCCATGCAGTTGACTCCGCCGTACTCCCTCTTTTCGAACAAAGACTATACTTACGCCACAGATCAGGAGAAGTACAAGATGTTGGAGTTCCACAAATGGAAAATCCACATGTCTTGGTTTACGCGCATTGTGGACAACCTGGTGTTGAATGTCCGATTGAAGTTCGGCTTCATGGGTTGCTATAACAAAACTATCGGTATTTCTCCGTTCGGTCGATTCTATCTTGGTGGTGACGGTATGTCCAACTGGTCATACGACGGCCGCGAGGTCATTGGTATGCGCGGTTACGACGATGGAGTTCTTTCACCCAACGTGAACGGATCTGTAGTAGGTGCTTCCTTCTACCAGAAGTTCACGGCTGAGTTACGTTATCCGATCACCCTGAATCCGTCAGCAACCGTCTATGTGTTGGCCTTCGCGGAAGCAGGTAAGGGCTGGCTCGACAATCGCTTGTATAATCCATTCGACATGTATAAGTCTGCGGGCTTGGGCGTCCGCGTCTATTTGCCGATGTTCGGTTTGCTCGGCTTCGACTGGGGTTATGGCTTTGACCCGATTCCCGGACTTTCATCCAACGCTTGGGGCAGTCACTTCCATATCTCCATTAATCAATCCATCGATTAAACTTATCGCATAAAAACAGTCAAACCATACGTCATTATATAAATATTGTAAAGATGAAAAAACAACTCTTTTTAACAGGTTTATTGACAATCATCATGTTTTTCGGATTTGCGCAGAAATATGCGTACATCAATTCCGAATATCTTCTTTCTAAAATTCCTGAATACAAGGAGGCGCAAGCTGAATTAGACCGAGTGGCAGTGCAATGGCAGAAAGAAATCGAGGCCAAATTCGCTACGATTGACTCTATGTATAAACGTTATCAAGTAGAGTCCATCACGCTGCCCGAACAGATTAAGAAGAGCCGTGAAGATGCCATCATCGCACAAGAAAGAGCGGCTAAAGAGCTGCAAAAGAAACGTTTTGGACAAAATGGAGATTTGTTCAAGAAACGTGAAGAATTGGTGAAACCGATTCAGGACCGCGTGATTAATGCTGTGAACGACTATGCCAAGGAGAGAGGCTATGCCTTCGTTTTTGATACCGCAGGTGACTTGACCATCATCTATGCGGACCCGAAATGGGATATCAACGAGCAAGTGCTTCAAAAGATGGGCATTTCCGCAACTAATGATTTAGACGATTAATTAATAGTATAAAAACATAAAGAATAGAAATCGATGAAAAAAGTATTGATGATTCTGGCTATTGCCGGATTGTTCTCCGTTCAGGCTGCACACGCCCAGAAATACGGACATGTGAACTCAAGTGAGATTTTGGAAGTGATGCCTGGCATTGACTCACTGCAAATTAAGTTGCAGGCTTTCCAGAAGGATTTGCAGTCCATGTATGAGAATATGATGAACGAATATCAAACCAAGAAGGAGAAGTTTGATCGCGAAGTGGGCACTATGTCATCTGCAGTGCGTCAAGTGCGTGAAAAAGAACTCATGGATCTTGGAAATCGCATTCAGGAATTCCAGGCTAGCGCACAAGAAGATTTGGAAGACAAACAGTACGAACTGGCTAAACCCTTTCAGGATGCCATTCAGGAAGCCATCAACAAAGTGGCCAAAGCGAATGGTTATGCTTACATTTTTGACACGAAAATCTTGTTGTATTACGGTACTGCCGATGATATCACCCCGCTGGTGAAGAAAGAGTTAGGCATTAAATAATTGAAGCGATGAAAAAGTTCCTTATCATTATTGCTGCTGCATTGCTCTGTTTTACAACTGGTTACGCTCAAAAAGCGAAATTCGGTCATGTAGATTACGGCGAAATCATGAAGGTGATGCCTGGCATTGACACGGCTCAGCAAGCACTGGTTGAATATCAGCAGGAGTTGGAAGCTGTTGGCAAACAAATGGCTGACGAGTTCAAAACCAAACAGGCTGAATATGCCAATCTGACAAACACCACCACGTCTTCCGCCATCCTCAAAGTGAAAGAAGATGAATTGTCGAAACTTTATACTCGTTTGCAGGATTTCGTCTCCTCCAGTGAGGCGGACATGCAACGTAAGCAACTCGAACTGTTGCAACCCTTCCAGGACAGACTGTTGGCTGCGATTAAGAAAGTGGCTGAAGCCAACAAATATACCTACGTCTTTGATGTTACCTTATGCGCTTTCCACAACGACTCCGACGACCTTACCCCCGCCGTGAAAGCCGAACTGGGAATCAAATAGTTGAATGATGTTTTATTGTAATTATATCAATAGGGACGTGGCGTGCTGCGTCTCTTTTTTTTAATCCCCAAACCCCTATGAACCCTTTCAGTCAACCTTGGAATACCCCGCGGCAAACACCGCCGTTTCATGACATCGAAACCGAACACTATTTGCCCGCTTTTGAGGAGGCTATTATTGAAGCCAAACAGGATATTGAGCGTATTGTCAATAATCCGGAATCTCCTGATTTTGAGAACACAATAGTGGCTCTCGACCGTGCGGGAGAACGCCTTAGCACAGTGGCGGATATTTTCTTCAACATCCTGGAATGCAATGGAGATGACGAAATGAATGCCGTGGCGGAAAAGGTGCAGCCGTTGTTGGTTGCCTATGAAAACGAAGTCTATCAACACCCTGGATTGTTTGCGCGCGTGAAGGCTGTTTACGAGCAGCAACAGGGCGACCATGCGTTGCAAGGAGCGGAAAAGCTATTGTTGAAAAAGACGTATGACGCATTTGTGGCGGGCGGCGCGAATTTGCAAGAATCTGACAAACAGCGTTTCCGCGAACTGAGTTTAGAGTTGGCTAACCGTCAGCTCGACTTCGGGCAGCGCAGTTTGAAAGCTACGAACGCCTGGTTTGTACACTTGGAAAAGGATTCTCCGCGACTTTCCGGTATTCCTGTGAGTGCACGCGCCATTGCAGCGCAAAAAGCCGCAGACAGAGGTTTGGAAGGCTATGTTTTTGACCTTTCCGCGCCCGATGTCAACACGGTGCTGAGTTATGCCGACGACCGCTCATTGCGCGAAGAAATCTATTTGCACTCAAGCAAAAAGGCCTACCTTGATGAGTATGATAATTGCGAGAATATCAAGGCGATACTGAAATGTAGAGAAGAGATTGCGCATCTACTTGGCTATGAACATTATGCTAACTATGCTTTGCGCAATCGTATGGCGAAAGATCTCAACCACGTATATCATTTGTTGGATGAGTTGAAGGCCGCCGCGCTTCCTGCTGCCAAACGAGAAATCGAAGAATTGAAACAATATGCTCATAATCAAGGTTTTGATGCCTCATTTGAAAGATGGGATTTGAGCTATTATATGGAAAAACTACGTCAGCAGAAGTTTAGCTTGGATATGGAAAAGTTGAAAGTCTATTTCCCTTTGAATCAGGTGATTGACGGAGTTTTCGGATTGGCTACGACTTTGTACGGTCTCCGTTTCGAAAAGGCTGCTGACATCCAGGTGTATCACCCTGACGTACAAGCGTTTGAGGTTTATCGTGGCGAAAAGTTCATGGCTGTGCTGTACTTGGATTTCCATCCGCGCAGCACGAAGCGTAGCGGTGCTTGGATGACCGAGTTCCGTGACCAGTACGTGAATGCCGATGGCGAGGATGTACGTCCGTGGGTGAGTTTGGTGATGAACTTCACACCGCCGACAGCAGAGCAACCTTCCTTGCTGACTTTCAATGAAGTAAATACTTTCCTGCATGAGTTTGGGCACGCGCTGAACGGCATGTTGTCGGAGGTAAAGTATGCTTCTCTCTCAGGTACGCATTCCCCCCGCGATTTTGTGGAACTTCCGTCGCAGCTGAACGAGAATTGGCTCACCGAACCTGAGTTCCTACGTACTTTCGCCCGCCATTACCAAACGGGCGAGCTGATTCCCGAGGAATACGTTATCCAGCTTAAGAAGATGAACCAATTCATGGCAGGTTATCTTTGCGTTAGACAGCTCTCTTTCGGTTACCTTGATATGATGTGGCATACGATGCCCGCAACGGAAGTCGAAGATGTGCGAGCACTGGAACGCTCTGTTTTCGATACGGTTGAGGTGCTGCCCGTGGTGCCTGGAACATGCATGAGTCCCACATTCAGCCACCTTTTCTCGGGTGGATACGCTGCTGGTTATTATGGATACAAATGGGCAGAAATGCTTGAAGCTGATGCCTTTTCCCTCTTCAAAGAGACGGGCGTGATGAACAAAGAAACCGCGCAACGCTACTTGGAGACAATCCTTTCCAAAGGAGGTTCCGTGGATGCCATGGAGATGTTCGTCAACTTCCGCGGGCGCGAACCGAAAATCGACGCGCTACTGGAACGCGACGGCCTACTGGCGGTTAGCTGTTAGCTACTCCCTATTCCCTTGACCCCTGACCCTCGACCCTCATCAAGAATAATCAAAATCCCGTCCAACATTCACGAATATTGTATATCTTTGCAGCGGTTATTTGAAAACCTTAACTGCTTATGAATGAGTTTATTAGAGGTATAAAACGCGGATTTCCCATCTGTTTGGGTTATATTCCCGTTTCCTTCACTTTCGGGTTGATTGCTGTGAAGATGGGATTCTCGCCGGCACAGGCTACGCTCATCTCCCTGACCAACATGGCATCCGCAGGACAATTTGCCGGCATACGCTTGATTGAAGGTGGTGCACCCTACATTGAATTGGTAATCACCACGTTCGTCATCAATTTGCGCTATTTCTTGATGTCGCTCTCACTGTCGCAGAAGGTGGCGCAGGACATGCCATTTTACAAGCGGGCCATCATGGCTTACTGTATCACGGATGAAGTTTTCGCATTAGCAGCGATGGAGCCCGAGGAGGTGTCGTTCCCATTCTTCGGCGGATTGATGCTGACACCTATATTGGGCTGGACTTCAGGTACTTTGCTCGGTGCCGTTGCCTCTGGACTTCTCTCCCCGATGGTTCAAGGTTGCATGGGCATTGCTTTGTACTGTATGTTCATTGCTATCATTATCCCACCCGCTAGAAAGAGTCGCAAAGTGGCTTTGGCAGTGGTAGTTGCCGCATTCCTCTCCTGCATGTTCAAGTATGTACCTGGACTCAACGAACTGTCGAAAGTCGGTGGAGGCGGTTGGGCCATTATCACGGCCGCCATCCTAGGTGCTGCAATCTGCGCATCCATTAAAGAGGTGAAACGTCGTCGTAGAGGTGCTACGGCAGAAAGGAGTGTCGCATGAACTACTTATATGTCTGTATGTTCCTGATGTTTCTGACCACATACCTGATTCGGGTGATTCCCATCGGGTTTGTGCGCAAGAAGATGGAAAACCTTTGGATTCAGGACTTTATCTATTACATTCCGTTTAGTGTGCTGTCAGCAATGACGTTCCCGGATGTTCTATATTCCACTACAGCCACAGGTTCGGAGCCGCATATATCGCTCTCCGCAGTTATCGCCACCTTGGTAGCCTTGGTATTGGCTTGGCGCAAACGTGGCCTCGTGTTGGTCGCCATCGTTGCCGTGCTGGTCGCCATCGCCGTAGAGTTGGTGCTGCAGTATTTGTAGGGTCACGGGTCACGGGAGTAGTCATACGTCTAAGTCATTGTGACAAATCATCCGTTTCTCGCCAGTGCACGACCAACTGCTAACTGCTAACTATCCCGCCGTACACCAGCAATCCAATCATTCCCGCCAGCACGATTAGCAAAATCGGGCTGATTTTCCATTTCAGGGAAGCAAAGAAAGCAGCGACGAATAATCCGATACTTAGGAAGAATTGTAACGGACTGTCTGCATAAGAGCCGAAAGTGCTTGGACCGATGAGCAGTATGGCGGAAGCGGCAATCAATCCGATCACCGTCAGTTTCAGTACCGACATAATGGATTTTACCACAAAATGTTCCTTGTGCTTCAAGATGAAGCTGCTAATGAGCAGCATCAGGATGAAAGGAAGCAAAATCACGGAGAAAGAGGCAAGGAAGGCACCTACGACTCCCCAAAACGGGTCATATCCAGCGTTTACGACGGACGTATAACCCGCGTATGTGGCCACGTTGATGCCGATGGGACCAGGCGTAATTTGGCTGGTTGCCACAATGTCGGTGAATTCTGAGGAGGTCATCCAGCCCTGTTTCTCCACCACCTCGTTCTGGATGAGAGCAATCATGGCGTAGCCGCCTCCGAAGTTGAAGATGCCGATTTTGCAGAAAGTATAGAACAGTTTCCAGAAAATCATGAAGACACCTCCTTCTTTTCCAGATATTTACCATATATGAATCCGCCAAGCCCCGCTGCGAGAATCACCCAAATGGGAGAGATACCGAGCAGCCAGATTAGCAGTGCCGCGAGTATGGGAATCCAAAAGTTGTAGCGGGAGATACGTGCGGTTTTGGCCATACGGAAAACGGGAGCTGCGATCAGTGCGACTACCACGGGACGCACACCTTTGAAAATGGCTTCCACGATGGTGTTTCCTTGCAGATAATGTAGCCCCGCTGCCAGCCCGAGGATGATGAGAATGGGAACCAAAATATTGCCGAGAACAGAGATGACAGCTCCGGGAACACCGCGCAGTTTCCATCCGATGTGCGTGGCCATATTTGCCGCAAAGATGCCCGGCATCGTTTGCGACAGTGTGATGATCTCCATGAATTCATCACTGGTAATCCACCCGTGACGATCCACTAACTCCTTCTCCATCAGCGGAATCATTGCATAACCGCCACCGATGGTGAAGGTCCCGATTTTGAAAAACGACCAGAAAAGTTGTCCCAGGGAGGCCATAGTCTTCGATAATATCAGGCGGCAAAGGTACGAATTTTTTAGGCAATAGGCAATAGGGAAACATTTGCAATTCACCGTTGACCATCAATTTGCGAACGATTTGCTGGCGAAGGGACGCGGTGAAGGGGAAGTGTGTCGGATATGCGAAATATCATCGGCAATTATCAATGACATGAAAACGGCTGGTCTGGAATTGCATGCAAAAGACATCATTGTAACACAACGACAGGTGTTCAAGTATCGAAATCACCCCAAAACGACCAAAGGTGCCAACATCCCCGTGGAAGACTATGGGATTATTGAGACTGCGCTGAAGGGACGGTGGTCAACCTGGCAAAGTCGTGGGGAATCGTGCAACACGAAAACATGCGGGGTGGGCAATTCCGCCTTGTCAAATAAAAAAAGAGGATGCGATGCACCCTCTTTTGCACTGGCGGAGGGAGTCGAACCCTCAATATAGTGGCTTGCAGTCAAGTCACCCCCGCTACCATGTTGCGACCATCAACCAATGTTTCAACGGCAAAGATACATTTTTTTTAATATCCAAACATTGTTCAATAATTTTTTTTAGCTCCCTTAAAGCGTACTTGGCAGGGACAAGGTTCCAGCACCCAAGTATTTCCCAAGTATTTCCCAAGCCTTACCCAAGTCCTACCCAAGTTAAAAGGGTTTGGGTGAACTTGGCTACTTGGGTACTACTTGGGTACAATTCGCGGTTTGCGCTTTGCAATGCCCCTTCCGCCTCCTCCGCGTGCGGAACACACGCCATCTTAATAACCCCACATCAGGCGCCAGCCGCAGTGTGGGGTAGGCGGATACAGCGCGTGTGTCAGCGTGCGGAACGCACGCAACAAAAAATCTTGCACACCGTATAATTTTTTTGTACTTTTGCCTCGTCAAACGTCCGAAGCCTGACAGCGGGTTCGCGGGCGGGCGACGAAACATATAAAAGGCGTTGAGTCAACGTCTTATCTGCGGCTTGTTCGAATCTGGTAAATTCACAATCTTCCGCACGGTAAGGCAATGTTCAATGCCCATTGGTTTGTATATTCCCGGTATGGGCATGGTTTGTTGTGCCCGTACCCGTAGAGGCGTGCCACGGCGCGTTTCTACAAACGGATCATCCAAACATCCGTTCAATATATACAACAGCGTGGGCTTCGGCATTGCTTATCCTCGGAAGATGGGCAATACCAGAGCCTGAACAAGCGGGATGAGCGATGGTTCAGATTCCCGCGCTTTTTTTATGTGGATTTGGGAAACGAGTGATTGCCAACAACTGCGGCACAGGGAATCTGCCGGACATTGCCTGTGCCCATGAGCACCAAATTCTTCAACAACACCGATGCGCCGCTCATCGGCAAGTTCAGCGGCATCGCCCGGTCGATGGCCAACTTCGACCTTTTCCACGCTGTGGTCGGCTATTTCCGCTCATCAGGCTACTTCAAGCTGCGCCGTGAGCTAGACCACGTACAAGAAATACTCATTCTCGTCGGTATCAACATCGACAACCTTTTCCGCCAATCGCAAGCCGCCGGCAAACTATTTTTCGGCGACAAAGAGGCCAGTCTCGAACAATATTGCGAGGATTTCCTTCGCGATGTCTATCAGTCGGAATACGCTTCCGAAGTGGATGAAGGCATCCGCCAGTTTTGCGCTGACATCGCCGACGGACGTTTGCAGTTGCGCATCCATCCCACGAAAGACCTTCACGCGAAGTTTTACCTCTGCTTGCCTAAAGAGCACAATGAGCACAGCGACGGCTGGGTCATTATGGGCAGTAGCAACCTCAGTGCGCAAGGGCTCGGCACCACCGAACCGCCACGCTATGAGCTGAATGTGGCCATGA
>CAMKLG010000005.1 GCA_946413585.1 uncultured Bacteroidales bacterium | reverse complement strand
ACATCCTGTTGGCAAAGCAGGTTGGTGTGCCGAGAATGGTTGTTTTCATGAACAAGGTTGACTTGGTGGACGACCCCGAATTGCTCGACCTCGTTGAAATGGAAATCCGTGACCTTCTCACATTCTACGGTTTCGACGGCGACAACACTCCCGTTATCCGCGGTTCTGCTCTCGGTGGCTTGAACCTCGAACCGAAGTGGGTTGAAAAGATCGTTGAACTCATGGACGCAGTTGATACTTGGATCCCGCTGCCTCCTCGTGATGTTGATAAAGACTTCCTCATGCCTGTTGAGGACGTGTTCTCAATCACTGGTCGTGGTACCGTTGCTACCGGTCGTATCGAGACTGGTGTCATCCACACTGGCGAACCCGTCGATATCATCGGTATGGGCGCTGAAAAACTGAAATCTGTCGTTACGGGTGTGGAAATGTTCCGCAAAATCCTCGACGATGGTGAAGCTGGTGATAACGTAGGTTTGTTGCTCCGCGGTATTGACAAAGACGAAATCCGTCGTGGTATGGTCATCGCAAAACCCGGTTCAATCCATCCTCACAAAAAATTCAAAGCTTCTGTGTATGTGTTGAAGAAAGAAGAAGGTGGTCGTCACACTCCGTTTGGCAACAACTACCGTCCTCAATTCTACTTCCGTACCACTGACGTGACTGGTGCTATCACTCTGCCTGCTGGCGTTGAAATGGTGATGCCTGGTGATAACGTTGAAATCACGGTGGATCTGCTCTCTGAAATCGCTCTGAACCAAAACCTCCGTTTCGCTATCCGTGAGGGTGGTCGTACGGTCGGCGCTGGCCAGGTTACCGAAATCTTAGACTAAGATTCTATCTAACATCCATATAAATCGGGGTGTAAAATGCACCCCGATTTTACAGGGGAATAGTTTAAGGGCAGAATAGTGGTCTCCAAAACCATTGATGGGAGTTCGAATCTCTCTTCCCCTGCTAAAAAGTCAGGTTATCAAAGCCTGACTTTTGCTTTAAAAGGCCGCTATGATTTTGATGTACCATAACGTGGACGAAAAAGCCGGTTTCAACACCGTCTCCGCCGAGAATTTCGAGCGGCAGCTCCGTTTCGTACAACAACATTGGCAATTCACCGATATGGATACCTATGTGCGCGAATGCCACCACAATCCCCATCTCGCCACAGTCACCTTCGACGACGCCTACTACTGTCTCTACACCTTTGGCCAGGGCATCCTCGGCGAACTCAACATCCCCGTCACGGTGTTTGTTCCTGTTTACCACGTGGGAAGTGACAACTGCTGGGACGAGGAAGAACCCGATTACCAGAAGATTGACACCCTTTCCTGGTGGGCTATCGAACAACTGTCCCGAAACCCGCTCTTCACCTTCGGCTCTCACGGGATGACCCACGTCTCCCTGCGATACTTCACAAAGAAAGATACGGTGAAGGATTTGCGGGATTCCAAGGAAATTCTGGAAGAACATCTGCAAAAAAGCGTGGATTATTACGCCTATCCATACGGCCAAGAGAAGGATTTCGGATGTGCAACTCCCGAACTGCTGCAGGAAATCGGTTTCAAAGCCGCTTTCACCACGCTATGGAAACTGAATAATTTGCACGAAAATCCCTATCGTCTCCGCCGAGTTGAGATCAAACCGACGGATTCCATGGAAGATTTCCAACGATATTTGAATCCGAAGGTGGATTTGCGTTTTATCAAACAGGAAATCAAAAGTCTGCTGCGATAAATTCAAAATTACGCCGCAAGGATACCCGATTTTTTGTACTTTTGCACTCGAATGTTAAAATCGTAAATTGATGATTTCCATACAGATGGTGGACCTGAAACAACAGTATCTGCGCCTCAAACCCGAAATTGACGCAGCAGTTCAGCATGTGCTGGATTCTACCGCCTTCATTCAAGGGGCACCCGTTTACGAATTCGAAGAACAACTTGCACAATACACTGGTTCTAAATATGTTATAAGCTGCGGTAATGGCACCGATGCACTGCTGGCGGCTCTTATGGCAATAGGAGTTGGAGCAGGTGATGAGGTCATCACTGTACCTTTCACCTTTGTCGCCACGGTCGAAACCATCGCCTTTTTGGGCGCAAAACCAGTTTTCGTAGATGTCTGCGCAGACCATTTCAACATGGATGTCAGTCAACTAGAAAAGGCTATTACCCCGAAAACCAAGGCGATCATTCCCGTCCATCTTTACGGTCAAAGCGCTGACATAGAACCGATATTGAATATAGCTAACAAACATAATATCAGTATAATAGAAGATGCTTGCCAAGCACTTGGTACAGTATATACATTCTCCGACGGAACGAAAAAAAAGGCAGGCACGATGGGTTCCATTGGTTGTACCTCATTCTTTCCATCCAAAAACTTAGGTTGCTATGGCGATGGCGGTGCATTGATGACAGATAACGACGCATTGGCTGAAAAACTGCGCGCTATTTGTCGCCACGGCTCAAAAGAACGCTATCACCATCAATATATCGGACTCAACTCCCGACTCGACACTCTACAAGCAGCTATTTTACAAGTAAAGCTCCAACATCTGGACGAATTTATAGCTGCACGACAAAGAACGGCTGACTTTTATACTACAGCATTATCTGAAGTGAAAGGATTACATTTACCCCAAAATGCCCACTACTCTACCCACACTTATCATCAGTTTACGATAAAATTGGATGACAATCGTCGGGATACGATACGTAAATATTTATCCGACAAACAGATACCTACTGCTGTCTATTATCCAATTCCCGCACATTTACAAGCCGCATATCAATATCTGAACTACCACGAAGGAGATTTCCCTGTGTCAGAACAACTGTGCAAAGAAGTACTCTCCTTGCCGATACACACCGAAATGACGTGCGAACAATTACAATTTATCACCGAAACTTTCGTTAATTGCCCATTATGAAAAAGTATTTCGCACATGAAACCGCCGTCATAGACGAAGGATGTCAGATTGGGATGAGCTCCAAAATCTGGCACTTCGCACATATAATGTCTGGCGCAACCATAGGGCAAAATTGTGTAATCGGTCAAAATGTAATGATTGCCAACCGTGTAACCTTGGGCAACAATGTGAAAATACAGAACAACGTATCTGTATATGAAGGGGTTATCTGTGAGGATGACGTATTCTTAGGTCCCTCTATGGTCTTCACGAACGTCATCAACCCCAGAGCTTTCATCGAACGGAAAAGCGAGTTTCGAACTACATTGGTAAAACGCGGCGCAACCATAGGAGCCAACGCGACAATTGTGTGCGGGCATACGATTGGCAGCTACGCCATGATAGGTGCAGGCGCGGTGGTGACACACGATGTTCCCGATTACGCGTTAGTGGCCGGCAATCCTGCACGACAGATCGGTTGGGTGAGTGAACATGGCTGTCGTTTGATATTTGACGATGCCGGAATAGCCGTTTGTCCCGAAAGTGGACAAAAATATCAAGAATTAGATCATCAAGTCAAAAGAATCATGTAATATGGGGAAGAAGATTGTACGTATTATACTGATTTTCATTATGTTGTTGACATTCACGACAACAGCCTTCGCCACCCACCAGCGCGCAGGCGAAATCAGCTATACCTACATTTCAGGACTTACCTACGAGTTCACCATCACCACATATACCTATACGCCCAGCCCCGCCGACCGCCCAGAAATCGAAGTGTTTTGGGGAGATGGCACCTCTTCCATCATCCAGCGACAAAGCAAAGTCAATATGGGAAACGACATTAGCCGTAACATTTATGTTACACGCCATACCTTTTCAGCAGTGGGAACATTCCATGTCACCTTTGAAGACCCCAACCGCAATGCGGGTATTGTCAACATCCCGAGTTCTGTAGAAATACCTTTCTTCATCGAAACGATACTGGTTATCAATCCGTTCATTGGCGGTAATTCCTCGCCACAGCTTTTAAATCCGCCCTTGGACAACGCATGTACCCACGTGCCTTTTTACCACAATCCTGGTGCATACGACCCCGAAGGCGACAGCCTTTCCTACAGTCTCATAGCGTGCCGCGGATATGAAGGCGAGAATATCCCAGGTTATACGCTACCACAGGCATCCAACTACATTGACATTGACCCATTAACAGGAGATTTGACGTGGGATTCGCCATTGATGGCCGGAGAATATAACATCGCTATCTTGATTCAGGAATGGCGCAACGGAGTAATGATCGGAAGTATGGTACGAGATATGCAAATCACAGTGGCACCCTGCAACAACGAACCCCCGGTGGTAAAAGTAAATGACACATGTGTCATCGCAGGATCCTACATAGACTTGCTCGTACATGTATCAGATTCTACATCTAAATACGTCACTTTATCAGCTACAGGTGAGCCGTTCTTAGTCGCACAGAGCCCTGCTCAATTCGCGACAATCACTGACAGCGTACCCTACGTCACCCATTTTCGTTGGTTAACTTCGTGCAATCACGTCAAGTTGAATCCATACGAAGTGAGTTTCAAGGCGAAAGACAATGGTCCGCATGTGGAATTGGTCTCTTTCAAGACATTGCGGATACGCATCATCGCACCTGCACCGAAAAACCTAAACGCAATTCCTCAAGGCAATGTAATTCACTTGGATTGGCAATCCGACTTGTGCTCCAACGCAATTGGATACGACATCTATCGCAGAAATGGAGAAGACAATTTCGAACCAGATTCTTGCCAGACAGGTCTTCCTCCAGAAGCGGGATACACAAAAATCGGCACTACAAATGATTGGTCGGACACCACATTCACTGACAACGGTTCTGAACTTCCACTTTATCATGGCAACGAATATTGCTATCGTGTAGTTGCCTTATTCCCTGACGGTTCTGAGAGCATAGTCTCTGACAAGGTTTGCGCCCACATCGCCAATGACGCGCCTATAATAATTAATTCGGATGTCGTCTCCACCCATTCCGAAAACGGCACGCTGCTGGTACGCTGGCTTTTTCCACCAGAAATCGACTCCGTAGCCTTTCCACCTCCTTATCAGTACGATTTATATCGAAAAAGTGAAGTTGAGGACGAAACATTGATTTACACTACCAATACACCCGCAAATCCAAATGATACAACTTCTTATTTGGATCATGATTTAAACACGTCGGAGATATATTACACATATCATGTATATATCTCAAATACGGACACTGTTATAGAAAAATCCGACAAAGCCACCTCTATATATCTCACCATAACCTCTTTAGATAAGAGATTATCACTGACTTGGACAAACATACAACCTTGGAACAATGTGAAATACGTTGTTTACCGATATAACGAGCATATTCTTAGTTGGGATTCCATTGGTACAACGGAGACCACTAACTACGTGGACAAAGGTTTGGAAAATGGCAAAAACTACTGCTATTACGTTGAAGCAGAAGGTTACTACTGGTTACCCGACACGATAGGACCACTTTACAATCGGTCGCAACAGGAATGTGGTACGCCTTACGACAACGAACCGCCTGAAATGCCAGAAATTACCATCACCACCGACTGTCAAAACGTGGAGTTCAGCTGGATTTTCAGTTCCGACACGGCGGCCTCGGATGCTGTCCATTATTATATTTATTACAAACCCACATTGGATGGCGCATTCATCTGTGTGGATTCTTTTGACAACACAACCATCTGTTATCCAGAACCTTGCATATATAACATAATCGCAACTGGTTCAGATGTTTTGGTAGGTTGTTACGCCATGCGGCTTGCCGACAGCAACCGTAACATCACTCCGCTCACCGATTCCACCTGCATTGATGTGTTTGAGTGTCTGGATTATCATTTTCCAAACGTTTTCACGCCAAATGGCGATGGCATCAACGACCTCTTCACGCCTTTCTTGCCCTATTCCGGAGTGACAAAAGTGGAGATGGAGATTTACAATCGCTGGGGCAAGCGGGTTTTCCACACCAACGACCCCGACATTTTGTGGGATGGCACCGACGAGACGACCAAATATCCTTCCTCTGATGGTGTTTACTATTACGGCTGCAAGTTGTATGTCAACACGTTAATGGGCGAAATCTACTATTTGTTGAACGGTTCCATCACGCTGATCCGATAGTCACCACCAATTCACATTTTTTGTATTTTTGCCGTTGATTTTAAAACGTAGAATAAAAAAACTAAATCAATTAATCATCAATAAATCAAATAGATATGTCAGTAATTAAACCCTTTAGAGGCTTCCGTCCTCCCAAAGAAATCGTTGAAAAGTTGGCTTCTCGCCCTTACGACGTGTTAAACTCAGAAGAGGCTCGCAAAGAATGCGAAGGCAATCCTTACAGCCTTTTACACGTCACCAAGGCCGAAATCGACCTGCCCGTGGGTACCGACGAGCACTCCCCCGAGGTATATCTCCAAGTGGTGAAGAACTACAACAGCTTCAAGGATTACGGTTGGCTGGTGCAAGACAAAGAGGAAAAACTCTACATCTATGCACAGAGCATGAACCCGACGGAGCCCAACGCTCGTTGGCAATATGGCATCGTGGCTTGCGCTTACAGCGAGGACTATGTCAACAAAATCATCAAAAAACACGAGCTCACTCGTAAGGATAAAGAGGAAGACCGCATGAAACACGTGCGTATCACCAACGCCAATGTGGAACCCGTATTCTTTGCTTATCCCGCTATCGCCCGCATCGACGAAATCGTGGCTTCCGTAACTGCAAACGCCCCGATTTACGACTTCGTGGCTAAGGAAGACGGCTTTGGTCACCGTTTCTGGGTGATTGACGACCGCAAACTTATCGACGAACTGGTGGAGATCTTCGACAAACAAGTTCCAGCAATGTACATCGCCGACGGTCACCACCGCAGTGCCGCCGCCGCCCTCGTGGGTCAGGAGAAGAAAGAACATAACCCGAACCACACCGGAAAAGAAGAATACAACTACTTCATGACCGTGATTTTCCCTGACAACCAGCTCAACGTCATCGACTACAACCGCGTCGTAAAAGACCTCAACGGTCTTACCAAAGAGCAGTTCCTCAACGCGTTGAACGAGGCATACACCGTCGAAGAGATGGGCACCGAAATCTACAAACCTGCTAAACTGCACGAGTTCAGCATGTATTTGGATGGCAAATGGTACAAGATGACCGCTAAGCCCGGCAAATATGACGACAACGATCCTATCGGTGTGCTGGATGTGAAAATCCTGAGCGACCACGTCTTGGACAAGATTCTGGGTATCAAAGACCTCCGCACCGACAAACGTATTGACTTCGTGGGTGGTATCCGCGGTTTGGGCGAATTGAAACGTCGCGTTGATAACGGCGAAATGAAAGTGGCTTTCGCTTTGTATCCCGTTTCTATGCAACAGATCATCGACATCGCCGATACGGGCAACATCATGCCTCCCAAAACCACTTGGTTCGAACCGAAACTTCGTTCCGGCCTCGTAATCCACGAATTAGCTTAAGTTTCACGAATTCCCAAAAATATGTTCAAAGTTCCTGTTCTGCTCATATTATATAATAGAGTAGAGGAAACACACGACGTATTTCAAGTTCTACGCACGGTGCAACCCACCGATTTGTATGTTGCGGGTGACGCAGCAAAACCGGATTCCATACTGGACCGAATGCATGTCTATCAAGCCCGTGCGGTCATACAACCCGAGTGGCCGTGCCAAGTACATAAATTATGGCAGGACAATCATCTGGGCAAGTCCCAGATGATTGTTACAGCCATAAAATGGTTCTTCGAGCACGAGGACGAAGGCATTATCCTATTCGATGACACAGTACCAGGTTACGACTTCTTCCCCTACTGTGAACAACTACTCGAAAAATACCGTAACGACAAAAAAATTTACAGTATCGGCGGCTTCTATTGGCGTCACAGAAGCCGGAAAAGATACAAAAAGCGCATGAAGAAAGGACTATCTTCCTATTTCTTCTCCGCATACGCTTCCACTTGGGGCTTCGCCACGTGGAAAAACCGCTGGACCGACTTCTCGCTCTCCATGGACCAATACACCAAAGAAGACTTCGAGAAGATGATTGAACCCTACATGAAGAAAAACAAACAAAAAATCTACTGGATCAATCGGTTCAACAGCCTTAAGAAATACAAAGCCTCATACTGGGCTTACCAGTACAACTTCCATATCTGGGCGCACGAAGGACTGTGCATCACACCGTACCTTAACTTGGTGACTAACATGGGATTCCGTAAGCAAGCGGAACGTAAGATTCGCCATCTGAAACGCAACGCTTACCCCATCATGCCGTTGGTACACCCTGACGAAATACATCAAGATTATGATGAAGACCGTTATATGTTCAAGCACATCTTCAGCGGAGCCTATATCACATTGTTCAAAGATTGGCTTAACGAGCTGATTTCCAGTAATAAGACTGATATCTAACTTCTCTTTGCATTATTGCCTATTGCCTAAAAAATGGAAAATAAACTGACCACCAAAAAGATTTTTCAGGAAATCAAGAATTATTTCTTTATCATCCTAGGACTCAGTATGTTCACTTTCGGATGGTCGGCATTCCTGATTCCTTACGAAGTATCAGGCGGCGGCGTGGCTGGCGCCGCCTCCATTCTCTATTTTGCCACTGGGAAAATTCCTATTGGTGTGACCACTTTCGTGCTCAACGCTATCCTTATAGCCATCGCATGGCGTGTATTAGGCACGAAATTTTGTGTTAACTCGTTGATTTGCACCGTTGTGATGAGCGGTTTCTTCTCTGTATGGCAGCCACTATTTCCGAAACCGATTGTCGATGACATGTTCATGAGCATCATCATCGGGTCAGCTATTGCGGCATTCGGCATCGGCATGTCCATCAACTGGGGCGGCAACACCGGAGGCATTGACATCATCGCACTCATGATTGGCAAATACCGCAACATCTCATACGGTCGTATCAGTCTGGCCTGCAACATACTCATCGTAGGCAGCTCCTACTTCGTAATCCACGATGTGCAAAAACTGGTCTATAGCTTTGTGGTATTGCTCGTATCCATTATCGTATCTGACTTAGTGATAGATGGTTACCGACAAACGTATCAGTTTATGGTCTTCTCCATGAAGAACGAAGAGATTGCGAAGAGAATTGGTTCTACCTTGCATCGCGGTGCCACTTTTCTTAAAGGCTATGGTTCTTACAACCATCAGGAAAAGGATGTGCTGCTAATTGTGGCACACAGAACCGACAAAACCGTTATCACCCGCATCATCAAGGAGATAGACCCCGATGCCTTCATCACCATCTCGAAAACAGCCAGCGTTTTCGGCAAAAATTTTGACAATATTAAAATATGAGGAGAGATTTTGAGCCTGTCGAGGCAAAAGTCAATGCCAAAATCAATATAGGACTGCAAATTGTGCGCAAACGTCCCGATGGCTACCACGACCTGCAAACCGTTTTCTATCCTACCGATTTCTTTACCGACTATCTTAGAATTTCCCCGTCTGAGAAAGAAATTGTGTTTCAGATGGAGAGTCAAGAAGACTTAGGGAGCAATGATAACAATTTGTGTGTCAAGGCATTCCGAATGTTTCAAAAAGACTTTGGCATTTCGCATATTGAGATCTTCCTGAAGAAGGGAATTCCGTCGGGGGCCGGATTAGGCGGCGGTTCGGCAGATGCGGCCTTCACCTTGAAGATTCTTCGCGACATATTCCAATTACCTATCAATCAAGAAAAAATGATTGAATACGCATTGCGGTTAGGTAGTGATGTACCTTTTTTCCTCATGAATAAGCCTGTTTATGCCACAGGCCGAGGTGAAGTGATGACCCCGATAGATTTGGACTTGTCAAATTATCGGTTAAAAATCGTTAAACCCGACATTCATGTTTCCACCAAAGAGGCCTACGCAGGTGTGACCCCGCATGAATCTGATGTTTTCCTTCCTGAAGCCTTGAAAAAGGAGCCAAAAGAATGGAATGATTGGGTAGTCAACGACTTTGAAGTGCCTCTTTTTCAAAAAATACCAGCGTTAAAAACTGTGAAAGAAGAGTTGTATCAAGAAGGTGCGCTTTACGCCTCCATGTCGGGCAGCGGTTCCGCATTCTTCGGCATTTTCACAATATAATAACCTCCTTTCCCACAATAAGAATCAAAAAGAATCGTTTCCTCATCCTAACATAAAAAATATGAACCACAGAAGATTTTCGATTATTATCTGTATCTTATTGACAGTCTGTACAATAATTAGCGGTTGCAAGAAAAAGAACGCAGCCGTAAAGGTAGCCAAACCTAAGCTGACGGAAGAACAGATAAAAACCGCCAAAAATATCGAGCCCATCATCCTGCGCTACGAGCAAGATCTTTTCAACATTGACCAAAATAAGATGGCAATGTCCTTCAAGGATATGTACGGCAAATATCCCAACAATATCATTGCCTATGGAGCGTGGAACAACGCGGAAATGCTGCAATCCATCAAAGGATTCATCAACGATCCCGTCATTAAGGAGATCTACAAAGACACAGAGGCAAAATATGCCGATTTAACGGAGTTCAAGAAAACCATCACGCCCGCGCTGACACTCTATCTTACCCATTTTCCAGACGAAAATGTTCCCTCCTTCTGCACATTAGTGTCTGGCATCGACTTTCAAATGCCTTCCGTTTTCGGCTACGACACTACGGTGTTCATTTGCCTTGACATGTACATGGGCAAAGATTACAAACACTATGGTATGGCTGGAATGCCGAAGTTCATTGCTGCTCGTTGCGAACCAAAGTATATGGCCACAGACTGCTTTACGAAAGCATTGGTTTTCAAACATTTGCCTGAAAAAACATTGGTTACGCTATTGGACAATATGATTGATGCTGGTAAAAGGCTGATGTTCACCCAAACCATGTTTCCATCCACGACCCAGGAGGATCTTTTGGGCTATTCCAAGGAACAATACAAGTGGGCAACAGACAATGAATCAGCTGTTTGGCATTACCTCATTGAAAGAAACATGGTGTATGACAACTCTGACGATGTAATACGCCGTATGATAGATGAAACGCCTTTTACTCGCGATTTCGGGAACACCTCTCCAGGACGCCTGGGATGGTATATTGGCTTCCAAATCGTGCAAAGCTACATGAAAAACCACCCTGGAACAACACTAAAGGAACTCCTTTCCATGACCGACAGCCAAAAATTCCTGAAAGAATCTGGTTACAAGCCCAATTAACGTTTTGATTTTCAGTCTTATAAATATTTATCAACAATAAACGTTTGATAAATACTTTGTAAAACGAGCCCAAATCGGTTTTTCTGAGTGTATTTTTGCCGTGTACTAACTTAAAACTCAATATTATGTCAGGAATTAACAAAGTGATCTTAGTGGGTCATTTAGGAAGAGACCCAGAAATCAGAACATTTGAAAACGGAAGCAAGCGTGCAAGTTTCTCTTTGGCAACCTCCGAGTACCGAAAGGACAAGGATGGCAACCGCGTTGAGCAGACAGAGTGGCACAACATTGTGATGTGGCGCAATCTGGCAGAGCTGGCGGAGAAGTACCTCTCCAAAGGGAAAATGATATACGTGGAGGGCCGTTTGCGCACCCGAAATTGGGATGATGCCAATGGGGTGAAGCACTACTTCACGGAAGTGGACGCCAACACGTTCACCATCCTTTCCCCGAAGGAGAATGAGACTCCAACTGTGGCGCAGGTGCCCAACCAAACCGTTTCTCCACCGCAACCAATTCCTCCGGAAACCCCAGTTCCAGAAGAGAATTTCTCCGACGATCTACCCTTCTAAAGAAGGTATGTGTTTTGTTTTGTTTCATGATTTTGCATGAGGAAACGGCGGCCAATCGACCGCCGTTTCCTTATGCAAAATTTCCATACACCATCGTGGTAAACACGATGAGTACATCGTGTTTACTACAATTTCTCTTTCACCAATCGAACCGCCTCATTGACTGCGGCCTCAATTCCGTCGGGGTTCTTACCGCCAGCCATAGCCAATGTCGGGTGACCACCGCCGCCTCCTTGAATCAACTTACCTGCGGCACGCACCAACGTCGGAGCATCAAATTTACCCGATAAATTCGTACTAACCGCGACCGCTAGGTTAGGTTTCCCTTCATGTACACTGCCCAAAACAACGACATGATTATCGCCTTCACGCAACTGCAAAGCGACCTGCCGTAACATATCGGCGGAAAAATCAGTGACTTTGGACATAATCAATACGCCATTGACCTCTTCGGCACTCTCCATGAGTGACTTCCCGAAATCCAAGGCCATCTGCCTGTCAATGTCCTCAATTTTCTTGCGTAAAATCTGGTTGTCGTCTTGCAACTTTTGGACCGCTTGTGCCAAATTAGTGGAATTCAGCATGGCTTTCAGCTGTGTGAGAGCATCCTGAGCGTCGTAAACGAGCTGTTCAGCAGCCTCGCCCGTCAAAGCTTCGATACGGCGCACTCCTGCAGCCACCGCGCCTTCGGAAATAATCTTGAACATCCCGATATTACCCGTAGCGGAAGTGTGTGTACCACCGCAAAGTTCCACAGCATTTCCGAATTGAATCACACGCACCGTCTTGCCATACTTCTCCCCAAACAGGGCAATAGCACCGCGTTCACGCGCCTCCTCAATTGGCACATCCACAAATTCTTGCAACGGCAAATTCTGACGAATCATATTGTTAACCATTCGCTCAACTTGACGCAACTCCTCGTCAGTCACTTTAGAGAAATGGGAGAAGTCAAAACGCAAACGGTCAGAAGCCACCATTGAACCCTTTTGCTCTACGTGCGTACCTAAAACCGCGCGTAGCGCGTGATCGAGCAAGTGCGTGGCGGAGTGGTTATTGGCTATCTTCTGTCGTTTCGCCTCGTCAATATGCGCGGTGAAATCAGCTGTCACTTCACTCGGCAACTTACTGGCATGGTGGATAATAAGGTTGTTTTCTTTCGTGGTATTGTAAATTTCCACTGTTTCATTGCCATTGGAAAGCACACCCGTGTCACCCACCTGGCCGCCAGCTTCGGCATAGAAAGGCGTTTTATCTAAAACAATTTGGAAATAGGTCTTATTTTTAGCGGTTACTTGTCTGTATTTCACAATTTTACAAGCGCAAGTCGTTTCATGGTAACCCACAAACTCTGTAAGTCCTTCTTGCGGAATCAACTCAGCCCAATCACCAGCGGAGACAGCCGTGGCAGCGCGGGAACGCGCTTTCTGCTGACGCAAACCTTCCGCAAAACCAGCCATATCCACGGTCAAGTTCTTCTCGGAAGCCATCAGACAGGTCAGATCGATGGGGAAACCGTAAGTATCGAAGAGTTCAAAAGCGAAATCACCATCAATTATCGTGCTGCCCTTCAACTTGTTAACATAGTTCTCAAACTTGAGAATACCTGAATCCAGCGTCTTGAGGAAAGAGTTTTCCTCCTCGCGGATGACATTCTCTATCAGCTGCTGTTGTGCCACAATTTCGGGGAATTGATGTCCCATTTGTGCCACGAGATCAGCTACCAAAGCGTTCATGAAGGGTTCCTTGAAATTCAGAAAAGTAAAACCATAGCGGATGGCACGACGCAGGATTCTACGAATGACATAGCCCGCACCCGTATTCGAAGGCAGCTGTCCGTCAGCGATGGCGAACGTAACCGCACGCAGATGGTCAGCCACTACGCGCAACGCCACATCCACATCGTGTTTCTCGCCATAACGCACGTTTGCGTTCTTTGCAATCTTCTGAATGATAGGCTGAAAGACATCTGTATCGTAATTGGACTTTTTGTTTTGGACGGCCATGCAAAGACGTTCAAACCCCATGCCCGTATCAACGTGTTTGGATGCCAGCGGGTGCAACTCGCCAGATGCCACGCGGTTGAACTGCATGAACACCAGATTCCAAATTTCAATCACCAACGGGTTGTCTTTGTTCACCAACTCCGATCCAGGCACCTTAGTGCGCTCGTCATCGTCACGCAGGTCGATATGGATTTCTGAGCAAGGACCGCACGGTCCGGTATCACCCATCTCCCAAAAATTGTCTTTCTTATTGCCTTTCAAGATGCGGTCTTCCGGTAAATGTTCTTTCCAAAAATCGTAAGCCTCTTGGTCAAAGGATGTTCCGTCCTTTTCATCGCCAGCAAAAACAGTGGCATAGAGACGATTCTTATCAAGTTTCATCACCTCTGTGAGGAACTCCCAAGCGTATGCGATGGCCTCTTTCTTGAAGTAGTCGCCGAACGACCAATTGCCAAGCATCTCAAACATCGTGTGATGATAGGTATCGCGACCTACTTCCTCCAAATCATTATGTTTACCCGACACGCGCAGACATTTCTGCGAATCAGCCACGCGAGGATACTCGCGAGCCGTATTGCCGAGAAAAATATCTTTAAATTGGTTCATACCCGCATTAGTGAACATCAATGTCGGGTCATTTTTGACCACCATCGGCGCAGAAGGCACAATATGATGGCTTTTGGATTTGAAGAAATCCAAAAAAGCGGTTCTTATTTCGTTAGATGTCATACTCGTAAAAATTAAGGCGCAAAAGTACAAAAATAATTGTGTATATTTGCCGTCTGATTTTTGAATCTGAAAGATAATATGGCAAAATTGAAGAAAATACTGCCGGACATCATAAAAACGATTCTCTTCGTTGGAATTGGTGTACTCTTTATATGGCTATCTATCAAAGATTTAAGCAGAGATGATATCCACATGATCTTTTCCTCGATGGCATTGGTCAACAATCCTCAAGGTTGGTTTTTCATCTCGCTTTCAATAGTGGCAATAGTGTCAGCCGACCTCATTCGTGCGGCGCGAGCGCAACTTTTACTCCGCTCCATTAACTATTATCCTCGTTTTTCGATGATGTTTTACTCCGTAATGGTCTGTTACATCGCCAATCTTGCCCTGCCTCGTCTCGGCGAAGTCCTCCGCTGCACCTTCCTGCAACGCTACGAGAACGTCCCTTTCCAAAAATCTTTGGGCACAGTCATCCTCGAACGTGCTGTAGATGTGGTCTGTTGGCTGTTTTTACTTATTATCGCTCTCTTGGTCAATAACGGTCTGTTATCCAATCTGATAGTGGACCAGAGCCAACAACTCACACTGGAACAATGGTTTGCGCAGAAAGGGTTGAGTTATGTCGGGAACTTCCTTATCTACATTATTGTTGCAATCATCGTGTTGTTAATCGTATTGGTACGCGTGACACGCAATTGGTGGAAAAAACGCCCCGCTTTGGTGAAAATTGCAGATTTCTTCAAAGGAATCTGGCGCGGATTCATTTCCATAAAGGACATTCCGAACCCATGGCACTTTGTCCTTTGGACGATTGCCATGTGGATTTGCTACTATATGGGGGTCTATCTCTTCTTCCATGCACTCCCGTACCTGCAACATATCGGTCCCGGCGCCGCATTCACTGTGCTGATTTTCGGCACCATCGCTTTCATGATTTCCCAAGGTGGACTGGGATCCTACCCGCTTATCACCGCCGGTATCGTCATGCTGTACGGTATCTCGTACACCCAAGGTTTGGCAGCCGGTTGGATCGGTTGGATTTTGCAAACCGCTATCTCTCTGATACTCGGACTCTTCTCTCTGATTATCACTTCTTTCTATAAAAAGCACGACGCGACTCAAATTCCCGAAAAAAAATGACGAACATGAATATCCATACGGAGCATAAAATCGTCTCACAAGATTTTTTTGTGGAGAATGCACTAAACCTTCACCAACAAAAAATTGTCTTTACCAACGGTTGCTTCGATGTTTTGCATTTTGGACATGTATATTATCTACAGCAAGCCAGACAGTTAGGTGATCTATTGGTGGTCGGATTAAATAGCGATGCTTCGGTAAAACGGTTGAAAGGGGATTCACGACCCATCAATGGGGAAAAAGAACGCGCATACGTATTAGCCGCACTGACTTTTGTAGATTATGTAGTTGTATTTGAAGAAGATACTCCAGAGAAAATTATCAAAAAGGTGAAGCCCGATGTACTCGTCAAAGGAGGTGACTACGAAATCCCCAACATTGTCGGGGCGGACTTCGTGCAACAAAACGGTGGCATCGTCACCACCATCCCATTTGTGGAAGGTTTCTCTTCCACCCAAATTATTGAGAAATTAAACATCAAATAATGAGAAAGTTAAGCATTCTATTTCTGGCAATTGTCGTCTCTTCTGTGATGACGGCGCAAACCATAGATGTTACGGCCTATTCCCAAAATATTGCGCTGAAAGAATCTCAAAACAAGCATGGCGACATGATCTATCAAATCGCGGCATATCCCTATATCTCTGAAACTTACGAGATTCCAGCTTACGGGCTGTACCAAAAATACTGGGATACGCTCAATATTCGGAGCAAGATACTGGAGATTCCTTTCTCCAACGACAGATTAATGCTGATGTTAGTGCAAGACGCTAATAATCCGTTTGTTATGCCCTGCCAGTTCGAGAAAATCAAGACAGCATACGGCGAAAGCAAAAGCGGCGGATTCCATCCGGGTATCGATCTGAAAACCGAACCCCAAACACTGGTGAAAAGTTGCTTCGACGGCGTGGTGCGTATGTCCAGAAACTATGGCGACTACGGTTTTACTGTAGTGGTTCGCCATTATAACGGCTTGGAGACTGTGTATGCGCATCTCGACAAAATATGCGTGGCACCTGGTCAAATCTTGAAATCCGGACAGGTAATCGGACAGACGGGAACAACGGGGAACACCAAGGAATGCATTCTCCATTTTGAAACCCGTTTTATGAACGAATATTTTGATCCTGAATTAGTTATCGATTTTGAGGAAGAGGATATTTTACAGAACAACATGGCATTGATGTCACGTGATTTCAACATTATCAGTTTAGACGAGACTGGCAATTGGAAACCCTCCGCTCCAAAACCTCAACCTCAACCTGTTGTTCATGATGTAAAACCTGACATCAAGCAAGAAGCCGCTCCATCCAAAGAAAAATCACAACTCGTTACGGAAGAAAAGCCGAAACCCAAAGAGGAAACCTCTACCACACCACAGCAACCTCAAAGACCTCAAACAGAAGTAATTACAGAAGATGAAACAGCCGCTGTTTATCATACAGTTGCCGCCGGTGAAAATCTTTATCGAATATCTCTGAAATACAACACCACTGTCGATAAAATCCTTAAACTCAATAATTTGAAAAACGCTGACAAAATCATTGAAGGTCAAAAGATCCGAGTGAAATAAGAGATAAAAAGGACATAAAAAATGTAGGGATGCCACACTGTGACATCCCTACATTTTTTGACATTCCCAGAGGAAAACCTGGACTGTTTCAAGATTATGATTCCGATGGAGTCTTTTCTTTACCTTCTTTGAACGCGAAAATAAATGCTATAGCCACACAAAGGGAATACCCAGCGAACAAAAACCATACGGATCCCCAATCCCCAACAAGAAAATGTCTTAATCCATCAGCCGTTTCCACAGTCTGCCAAGTACAGAAATGGTTCACCACCATCTGTGCTACCAGGGTACCAATCGTGGCACCAATTCCATTGGTCATCAACATAAAGAGACCCTGTGCGGAGGAACGTATTGAAACATCCGTTTCCTTATCCACAAACAAAGAGCCACTAATATTAAAGAAATCGAAAGCAACACCATATACAATCATAGAAAGAATGAATAACCATACTCCTGGTCCGGGATTGCCCAAACCGAAAAAGGCGAAGCGCAACACCCAAGCGAACATGGCAATCAGCATAACTTTCTTAATACCAAATTTTTTAAGGCAAAAAGGAATCAATAAAATACATAACGTTTCGGAAACCTGTGACAAAGAGACTAACATGTTTGAATGTTGAACCCCAAAAGTGTCAGCGTATTCCGGTTCTGCTCCAAAACTAGCAATAAACGGATTAGCGAATCCGTTAGTGATTTGTAAGGAAACGCCCAACAATATTGAAAAAACAAAGAAAATAGCCATCCTCTTCTCCTTAAACAGAGAAAAAGCTTTCAATCCCAAGGCTTCTGTTAAGGACTTTTGTTCGCCATTTTTCATGATAGGACAGGCAGGCAATGTAAAGGAATAGGCAGCCAAAATTATACCAATTCCTCCACTGACGATAAATTGCTTGGCACTCTCTTGCAAACCTAAGAGGTCAACCACCCACATCGAACATATAAAGCCAATTGTTCCGAACACGCGAATAGGTGGAAATGCTTTCACCGTGTCCAGCCCAGCTTTGTCTAATGCGTTGTATGCCACGGCATAAGATAGAGCAATAGTAGGCATGAAAAAGGCGACACCGATTGTATATAAAGGAAACAATACACCAAATTGGACAGCATTTCCGGCAGCAAGTCCATACGCACCTGCTGAAATCATGGCGGTACCTGAGATAGCATGACTAATGCCTAACATTTTCTGGGCAGGAATCCAACGATCAGCCACAATACCCAGTAATGCAGGCATAAAGATGGAAACAATTCCTTGGATAGAATAGAATAGTCCAATATGATGCCCCATCCCGTGAGGGCCTAAATAGCGTCCCATGCATGTCAAATACGCCCCCCAAATGGCAAATTGGAGGAAATTCATTATTATCAGTCTGGCTTTTACATTCATATTATTCTGGATTAAGTCTAAGTTGTTATCTAAGTCTATGTTCTAATCTCACCCTCACTTCACTTTGAAATCAAAAAGGCACTCTCCTTCCAAATAGCCTTGCAGATGGTCGTTGATATGAACGGGTCCCACTCCCACCGGCGTACCTGTAAAGAGAATGTCACCCATTTTCAACGTCATGAAGCGAGAAACGTAGGAAATGAGCGTGTCAATGGAGAAGAGCATATCCTTTGTGTGACCTGTTTGCACTTGCTCGCCATTGAGCAGCAGGTGAAAATGCAGGTCCTGGATATCAGCAAATTGCGACTTAGGGAGAAATTTTCCCACCACCGCAGAGCCATCGAAGGCCTTGGCAATTTCCCAAGGTTCTCCCTCGGCCATACACTTGCGCTGAATGTCACGCGCCGTAAAATCTACACCTAATCCGATTTCATCGTAATACTTATGCGCATACTTCTCCGAGATACACTTTCCCAACCGGTTGATTTTCACGATAATTTCAGTTTCATAATGCACCTCATCGGAAAAGTCCGGCAGGAAAAAAGGGCGATTACAACGAGTGATAGCCGACTCCGGTTTGAGGAAAAAGACAGGTTGCGCAGGAACCGCATTATTCAATTCCGCCGCATGAGCCGCATAATTCCGTCCAATACAGATGAACTTCATGATTTAGAAAAAGTTAATGTTCAATGCTATCTCAACACAACCCAAGTTGGCGCGTTGATCTACACCACTGAGACCATTCCGTGCTTGGCCTTTGCCTTTGAAATAGTTAGTGAAGCTTTGCGCATAATTGATCATCACGCCCGCACGCATAGTCGGTGTCACTGCATATTCGAAACCAACCCCTACGAAAAATGACTCTTTGAAAAGAGCTGCCTCATCGGAAGAGACCCTCTCTCTTGACCATAGTTCTTCACCAAAGTAATAACTATCTATATTACTGGCATTTAAATTAAAACTGTGCATCAATCCAACATTACCACAAACGTAAAAATTGTTGATTGAATTGGTTTTCATTGTGATGCCAGTGGGAATGGAGAGGTAGATGGAACGATAGGTGCGCTGTGTGAGCGTACTATCCGCAATACCTAATGGACCAATCGGAACATTGTCCAAAAATTTCAATTTTCCTCCAGCATGTTCTGCAAAAATACCCGTGGAAAAATAAAAATTCTTTTTATGTGTCAGATTGATGTTCAAATTCAAGCCATAGCGCATTCCCATAATCACGCCATTCTTCTCATACCCTGGCGTATGGTCATACATCCAACTTATCGTGGGAGCAAACGTCGCTCCAAAATTGACACGGGAACCAATTCCATTATCTTTGATATATGTAGAATTCATCCTCGGATGGTCACCAAGAGGCTGAGTTTGGGCATTCAAGATCGGCAAAACTGTACCCAACAAAAATGCTAATAACAAAACACGCTTCATAATAATGGTTTTAAAATGATGCGGCAAAAGTACATAAATTAAGAATATGCAAACCGATAAAAATTTTCTGTAGAAAAATGCTACTTTTGCAGCCTGAAATTGATAATATGCGATACTTTATGCATTTGGCATATAATGGTTCTGCGTTTTTCGGCTGGCAGATTCAGCCGAACCATCCGTCTGTGCAGGAAACGCTAGAGACTTGCCTCTCTTTGCTGCTCCATGAGCCGCGTGTGGCCATCACTGGTTGCGGGCGCACCGACACCGGCGTGCACGCCAGCTCCTACTATGCCCATTTTGATACAGAGACTCACCTCACCCCTAAAGAATGCCAACATTTGGTATTCAAGCTCAACAATTTTCTGCCCAAGGAAATCGTTATTTTCGACCTTTTTGAGGTAGCATCCGACCTTCACGCCCGCTTCGATGCCGACAGCCGTACCTACAAATATTATATATGCACGAAGAAAAATCCTTTCAAGCAACAGTTTGCCTACCACTATCACCGCGAACTAGATGTAGAAAAGATGAATGAAGCAGCGTCGTTACTCCTTCAGAATGAGGATTTTACCAGTTTTTCAAAAGTGCACACGCAGGTCAACAATTTCATTTGCCACATCACGGAGGCCCATTGGGAGAAGCAGGATGACGAACTGGTCTTCACCATCACGGCAAACCGTTTCTTACGCAATATGGTGCGAGCCATCGTGGGAACCCTTCTCGAAGTCGGCACTGGAAAAATCACCATACAAGGATTCCAAGATATTATCAATCAAAGAGATAGATGTGCAGCACGAACTTCCGCACCCGCCAATGCACTATTTTTGACAAACGTACGTTATGCTGGAATGATGAATGATGAATGAAATAACTCCACACAAGCGACATAAGAACGCATGTGGATGTAGCACGCAAAGAAGACTTTAAGTATATTAGAGTAATGAAAAGAACGATTATTATTGCAACATACCTAATTCTGGTGACATCCTTGGCACTGACTATGCCTGGTTGCCACCGCGACAACAACTTGGACGGAGTGAAACTGGAATTCTCGGCAGACACGATAATGTTCGACACAGTGTTCACCACTATCACGTCAAGTTCACGCAGTTTCACCGTGCGAAACACAACCGGATCGCCCGTGGAAGTGGATATCGCACTGGCAGGAGGAAAACAATCGTACTACAGCATCAACGTGGATGGGGTGCCTGGCACTGAGTTTCACAACGTGGAAATTCCCGCGCACGACAGCATCTTCGTCTTCGTGAAGGTCAACATCAACCCCACCAACCAAAATTTGCCCTATCTTGTCACCGATTCCATCCTGTTTTATCAAAAAAATCGCACGCAGTCGGTACAGTTGGTAGCCTGCGGACAGGATGCGCACTTCATTCTCCCCGACCATACAGGTGGCAGTATTCACTACCACATTGTCGCGCACGAGCACGAACATGTGCATTGGACCAATGACAAACCTTGGGTGATTTACGGCTGGGCGGTAATTGATTCGTTGGGCAAACTCACCATTGATCCTGGCACTAAAGTATATGTACACAATGGTGGCGGCATTTGGGTCTATCGTTACGGTAACATCCACATTAACGGAACGATAGACGAACCTGTGACAATCAGGGGAGACCGTTTGGAATCATTCTTCGCCAACGATTACGCCCAATGGGAAAAGATTTGGATCAATGAAGGTTCAGGCGAAAATCTCATCGAAAACGCTATCATCTCCAACGCGAGTATCGGGTTGCACCTGCAAGCATTGGAAGAATACACTGGAAACAAGACTATCATCAATAACTCCGTAATACACAACAATCAAAGTACTGGCATCCTAACTATGGGAGCCAACCTTGAGATGAACAACTGCCAAATCAGCAACAATGGGAAATACAGTTTGGCATTACAGGTGGGCGACTACACATTCAACCAAGTGACCGTAGCCAACTATTTCACCCAGTCGGCACGAAAAACCCCTGCGGTTGCACTGACCAACAACTTCACCGTTGCAGAGGTAGTGGGCAATGAAGCGGTAAATGTCATGTACTTAGGCGATGCCAACGCCACCTTCAACAATTGCATCATCTATGGAGCGTTGGAAAATGAATTTTCAACAGGCACAAAAAGTGGTGCAGAGCTAAACTACACGTTCCACAACTGTATCGTGCGTGCCGACTCCATTCAAAATGGGCATTTCATCAACTGCTTCAATGCAAATCCCAAATTCATATCCACTTACGGGCAGAACTACAACATTGAAGAGACTTCTCCAGCCATCGACGCTGGCATGACCGGATTGGGCATCACCACAGACATTCTCGGTCGCCCGCGCAACGGCATCCCCGACCTCGGAGCATACGAGTACTACCCCATTCCTGAAACAAAACAGCTGACCGTCAAAAATTAGGCACGTATTCGTAATTTATGTACATTTGCCGTCTTCATTATTTAGAATAAAACTCTATCATTATGAATAGGAATATCTTATTAAGACTGATTATTGCAATAGCTTTGTGCTGTAGCTTTCTCGTGGCAGACGCCCAATGGACAGTGGGAATCAAAGGCGGATGGGATTACACCACCATCACGCGGTCCAATGCGGGACGTATTGACGAATCCTATTCGGGATTCAGCGGTTATGATGTTGGTATTCAGGCACGTTATGGCTTTACCGACTGGTTTGCCCTTCGCGCCGACCTTAGCTTTATGCGCCGCTCGCACCGTATGGACCGGAATCTCAACTACTTGAATCCGGTTTTCACCAACCACCACAACTATTATCTGATGCTTCCCATCATGGCCGATTTCTCCTTTGGTGGGAAAAATTTACGCGGGCATGCATACGCCGGTGGTTATATGGGTTACTGGCTTCGCGACCGAAGAGTTGGTAGAACGTATTGGATGACAGACTATTATGTCTATTTCAATAATTTCAATGAGGTGCGCGAATTTACGACCGAGGACAATCGTTTTTGCGCGGGTCTCATTGGTGGTCTCGGGCTGAGCTACAAATTGAGTGACCATTGGGGCATCAACCTTGACGCACTCTACTACTACGACCTAGTGAGTCACCATCGCAGCTCCCCGAACCTCCGAGACCCGCGGTACCTTAACACGTTGTCTATCACATTCGGAGCTTCTTATACTTTTTAAGGCAATAGGGAATAGGGAAATAATCATCATAAACATCATTCCTTAAGCAGCCCCGGAGGGGCAAAACGCACGCAGTGCAATTAACCCCATACAAGCGACGAAGGAGCGCAGTGTGGGGCGACAAAGGAACAAAAGACATCAGTGCAATTAACCCCATACAAGCGACGAAGGAGCGCAGTGTGGGGACCACAAAAAACCAAAATAAAATGAAGAAAATCATCACCATAGCAGCAATTTTAGTTTTAGTATGCGCCTCTTGCCGCAAAGAGGCCGACTATATGCCGTACATTGGAGAGAATGGTAAACTCGCCTACAGCACCTACGCCGAACAATTCGACTACCTTTGGAAAGTCCTCAACACGGGCTACGTGTTTTGGGATGTCGATACCACGGACTGGGATGCCGCATACAGTCGGTATTATCCTAAATTTCAAGAACTTGACAAGCAATACGAGGAGGTCGGATACGTGAAGACGGAGGATTTGCAGAAACTCTATACCAGCATTATCGGTGGGCTTCGCGACCACCATCTGACTTTCCTGGTGAGGAACCTTCATCCCGCACCCGATGATATGTACGATATCGTGAGTGTCACTCCTTGCAATTTGGAGATTCCTACCCGCGATTACTACTTTGAATCGGCCGCCGAGGAAAGTGCAGGCCTCCAAGTTTTCTTGCAAAACATTGAAAGTCAATATACTGTCGAAGTTCATGAGGAATGTACAGGTTACGCACCTGAATTGGGAATGGAGATCAAATACCACTATATCCTTTTCAGACTGCCTGACGGTCGGAAGGTTCCTTATTTGTGGCAGTCATCGGCGGGTATCACTCCAGTGATGCTACAGAACGGTGTGGCGGCGCAACTGCTCGACCACTATTTCAAGGCTATTGTAGAGACCCCGCGCAATCAACTGGCCGGCATTATCCTCGACAACCGCTGCAACCGTGGCGGCTACCAAGATGACCTCGATTACCTCATCGGCAACTACCTCAACGAACGGACAGAAATTATGAAGACCCGCTACAAAGAGGGTCCAGGGCGATTGGAACACTCCGTATGGACACCTTACTATATTGAGCCCAACAAGGAATATCACCGCGATATCACTGCCGAGAATATTCCATACGTAGTTCTTTGCGATATCAACTCGGTAAGCATGGGTGAGATAGAGCCGATGACCATCAAAGCGGTGCTACCCACTAGCCATACGATAGGCGAACGCACACACGGTGGTACAGGCCCGCTGCAACCTGCCGAATGCATCGACCTCAACTACGGTGGTCCGTTTGGAAACAGCTATATGTCACAAGGGCACTACGTCTATACCTCCTCTTTCGAGGCACAAATCAGCGGAAAAGTTTGGGAAGGCATCGGCCACACCCCCGATGAAATCGTCCTCCGCAAAGACTACAACGGCGACTTCAAACCGCAACTGGACGCGGCGATTAATCATATAAAATCCTATTGAACGAAGAATTTGGAGTATTAATTTCAAGTAATTATACGAATTATGAAAAATTACATGATGGCTATGGTACTTTGCCTTATGTGTACCGTCGGTGCGTTTGCACAAAATTATACTACGGTTCAAGTCGCTCCTGAAAACGGTGTCTTGAATGTGAATGGTGTTTCTCAGTTTTCCATTCCGAATTATGATCCCAGCGAAGTTCAACTGGAACCCATTTCAGGTTCAGTTGCGGTTCCGAGTTCAGACCAAATGTACACCGTTGCAGAGTACGCTTCTTTAGACGAGGTGTGGAACGCCTGCCATTCTTCCGCTGTTTGGACTACCAATCTGGTTACGCTCGACACCTATTCCGGACAAGGTATGAACATCGGATATGTTGCGTTGAAATTCTCTGGCACACCGCATTCCTTCGGTTACGCAAAATTCAACAAAAATGCGACTGGAGGCTGGACGGAGTTCGGCTATTTCACCACTGGCTCTGGAATCGGGGAATTGACAAATACGGTTTCAGTCCATCCCAACCCCGTGGTTGATGTTATCCTCATAGATAATGCTGAAGGAGCCACGATTTCTATCCTTACGATGAATGGGCAAGAAGTGAAACGTGTTGAAAATGCATCTGTTAATCAAAATGTTAATGTTTCAGACTTGTCTTCCGGAATTTATGTTGTCAGAGTTACGAATGATAACAAGTCAAGTATGATGAAATTTGTTAAGGAATAATAAACCACAAAAGATATGAACCCTTTATTTGAACCCCAAGTTTACAAAAACAGAAGAGAGAAATTGACGAATGCCGTGAATGGCGGCATCGCCGTGTTCCTTGGCAACCATGAGGCTCCGATGAACTATCCTGATAATACCTATAACTTCCGTCAGGACAGCGACTTCCTCTATTTCTTCGGTCTTTCCATCGCCGACATTGCCGCCGTCATCGATTTTGACGCGCACCAATCCATTATCTTCGGCAACGACTACACCATCGACGACATCATCTGGATGGGCGACCAACCGACAATTGCCTCTCTGGCTGAGAAGGTGGGCGTGACGGAGACTCGTCCGTTCGGGCAACTCGCCGACTTTATCCAACAGGCACAAGCTCAAGGCCGTAAGGTCCACTTCGTGCCGCCTTACCGTGGCGACAACCAGATTCTGCTCGCCAACCTCACCGGCATCGATGTCAACCACATCCGCGAACATGCCTCCGTGGAGCTCATCAAAGGCATCGTGAACCTGCGTTCCGCCAAAGAGCAATGCGAAATCGACGAGATGGACAAGGCTTGCGAAATCGGTGTGAAAATGCACACCGCCGTGATGCGTCGCGCTGTGGCGGGCGAATCCGAACGCGAACTGGCAGGTTTGGCAGAAGGCATCGCCTTGTCGTTTGGTAACGGCATCTCCTTCCCCGTGATTTTGTCGCAACACGGTGAAACACTGCACAATCACCTGCACAACGGCATTCTCCAAAACGGGAACATGCTGTTGATGGATGCCGGCGCAGAAGGTTTGATGAACTACTGCTCTGACTACACGCGTACCATGCCTGTCGGAGGCAAGTTCACTCAAAAACAGCAAGAAATCTACGAAATTGTTCTCAAAGCTAACATGGACGCTATCAACGCTGCTCATCCAGGTATGTACAACAAAGAGTTGCACCGTCTCTCATGTGAGGTTATTGCACAGGGACTCAAAGACTTAGGCCTGATGAAAGGCGACGTGAAAGAAGCTGTGGAATTGGGTGCTCATGCCTTGTTCATGGTTCACGGTCTAGGTCACCAAATCGGTCTCGATGTACATGACATGGAAGGATTGGGACAGATTTACGTTGGTTATGACGACACTGTGCGTCCGAGCAACATCTTCGGCTGGGCATCGCTGCGCATGGCCCGCGAATTGAAACCAGGCTTCGTGGTCTCCATCGAACCCGGCATCTACTTCATCCCGCATTTAATTGACATCTGGAAGAAGGAGAATAAATTCGCCGACTTCATCAACTACGATGTGGTCGAGAAATACCGCGACTTCGGCGGCATCCGCATTGAGGACGATCTGTTAATCACGGAGACTGGCCACCGCGTTTTGGGACCGCATTTGCCGAAAGGCGTGGACGAGTTAGCCGCAATCATCGGAAAGTAATCATCGAAATTTACCCTTGTTATGAAAAAATTTGCAGTAATATTGTGTGGCTGCGGCACATTAGACGGCAGCGAGATCCACGAATCAGTGATGACCTTGTTGGCCATCGACCGTAATGGTGGTGAATATCAAATCTTTGCACCCAACGATTGGCAATATCACGTGGTGAACCATGTGACGGGTCAACCGATGGACGAGAAGCGCAACATGCTGTTAGAGGCGGCGCGCATTGCCCGCGGCAACGTGAAACCCATTGAGCAATGCAACGTTGCGGATTTTGACGCGGTGGTATTCCCTGGTGGCAACGGTTCCGCCAAGAACCTCTTCACCTATGCGCTAGAAGGTCAGAACTGCACCGTGCGCGAAGATGTGGCGAAGGTCATTCGTGCCTTCCACGCCGCCGGCAAACCCGTGGGTGCGCTCTGCATCGCTCCCGTGATGATCGCCAAAGTGCTGGGCAATGTCACTGTCACCGTTGGCAGTGACCCCGGCACTATCGCCAATGTGGAGACATTCGGCACAAAACACGAAATCACTGTGCAAAAGGGCGTTTGCGCCGATATAGCCAACAAAATCTTCACCACGCCTTGCTACATGTTGCCCGCTCGCATCAGCGACATTGCCGACTGCGCCGACAACCTTGTTAAAGAAATGCTTAAGGTAATGTAATTGTTTTTGACGTATGACGTAAGGCGTGAGACGTTTGAGCTGTCAAGTCTTAAATCATACGTCACATAATCTTCAATGAACACCGTCGTCATCGTTGGGTTTCCCGGTGCTGGGAAAAGCACTATCGGCAAAAGATTGGCCGATGAACTCAGCATGACGTTCATTGATTTGGACCTCTATATCGAAGAAAAATATCACACGGCGATTCCCCTGCTGTTCCAACGGTATGGGGAATCGGCTTTTAGAACACTGGAAAGTGCTGCTTTAGAAGAAGTTATCACCAAAGAGAATGCCATCATCGCGGTTGGCGGCGGAACGCCCTGTTTCAACGACAACATGACGAAAATCAATGCCAACGCTTTCAGCATCTATCTTCAACTTACTGAAGAACAGATTATTGACCATCTTCTGCACTCAAAAAAGAAACGTCCTTTGACAAAGCATCTCAGCGAGCCCGAACTTCGGGAATACGTTCATAAAACGTTGCCCATTCGCGAACCATTTTACCTTCAGGCACAGATGACTTGTTCATTAGAAAATTCCTATCTTTGCGCACTTTTAATCCAGAAAAAATTAAAATTGTAATTATATGATTGACAGTACTTTAAAATACAAAATTGCCGACATGGGGTTGGCAGAATGGGGACACAAAGACATTGATGTTTCCCAAAAAGAGATGCCGGGTCTGCTGGCTATCCGCGAAAAATATGGTGACAGCAAACCTTTGAAGGGCGTGCGCATCATGGGCTCCCTGCACATGACCATCCAAACGGCCGTGTTGATTGAGACGCTCACGCATCTCGGCGCGGAAGTACGTTGGTGCAGCTGCAACATCTTCTCTACACAGGATCACGCTGCTGCGGCCATCGCCGACAACGGGGTTTCCGTGTTTGCATGGAAAGGCGAAAGCCTCGAAGACTACTGGTGGTGCACCGTGAACGCGCTCTCATTCCCTGGTGGCAAAGGCCCGCAACTTATTGTGGATGACGGCGGTGATGCCACTTTGCTCATCCATCTCGGTTGCAAAGCAGAAGACGATCCGACCATCCTCGACGCTAAACCCGAGTCTCACGAGCAAGCCGTGATTTTCAGCACGTTGAAACAAGTGCTGAAGGAAGATCCTCACCATTGGCATAACATGGTGAAGGAGATCAAGGGCGTTTCCGAGGAGACGACCACCGGCGTGCACCGCCTCTACCAAATGATGGAACGCGGCGAACTGCTCTTCCCAGCCATCAATGTCAACGACTCTGTCACGAAATCCAAATTCGACAACAAATACGGTTGCCGCGAATCCCTCGCCGACGGCATTAAACGCGCCACAGATGTCATGGTGGCGGGTAAAGTAGTCGTGGTGTGCGGCTATGGCGACGTCGGCAAGGGCTGTGCGCAAGCAATGCGCTCCTACGGTGCTCGCGTCATCGTCACGGAAGTGGATCCTATCTGTGCGCTGCAGGCCGCTATGGAAGGCTTCGAAGTCAAGACCGTGGAGGATGCGCTCGACGAGGGCAATATCTACGTCACTTGTACCGGCAACTGCGATGTCATCACCGTCGATCACCTCAACAAGATGAAAGACCAGTCCATTGTTTGTAACATCGGCCACTTCGACAACGAAATACAAGTCAGCGCATTCGAGAGCCAATCGAACATCACCAAGCGCAACATCAAACCGCAAGTTGACGAATACATTTTCCCCGACGGACACTCCATCTTCATCTTGGCAGAAGGCCGTCTCGTGAACCTGGGTTGTGCGACGGGTCACCCTTCCTTCGTGATGAGCAACTCCTTCACCAACCAAGTGATGGCACAACTCGACTTGTGGCAACACAACTACAAAGTGGGTGTCTATAACCTGCCGAAACACCTCGATGAAGAGGTCGCCCGCCTGCATTTGGGCAAGATTGGTGTGAAACTGACCACGCTCACGCAGAAACAGGCCGACTACATCGGCGTGAAGGTCGAAGGACCGTATAAATCAGATATGTATAGATATTAATATTGTAAAGACGTTGTGCGCAACGTCTCTACGGATAAGACAACAACATTATTATAGGACGGGGTGATGAAAAATTCACCTCGTTTTTTTTGTCTAACGTTCAAAAAAAATTGTATCTTTGCCCTGCATTTTGCAAAAGATTATATTAAGTAATTCTAATTAAATAATTGAATATGAAAATATTAGTCCTCAACTGCGGTAGTTCCTCCATCAAGTATCAGCTGCTGGAGATGGAACCGCAACCCGAATTGTTAGCTAAAGGTCTTGTGGAACGCGTCGGTTTGGAAATGGGTGAATTCACCCACAAACCCGTCGGCAAAGAAAAATGCTACATCCAAACTCCTATCCCAACCCATGAAGAAGGCATCAAGTTGGTTCTTAACATGTTGACCGACCCAGAGCACGGTGTCATCAAATCTCTTGATGAAATTGGCGCAGTAGGTCATCGCGTGGCACACGGCGGCGAGTACTTCAAGGAAAGCTGCGTCATCGGCGACAAAGAGCGCGAGGAGATTGCTAAACTCTGCGCTTTAGCTCCCCTTCACAACCCCGCCAGCCTTACCGGCATCGATGCCATGAAAAAGCTGCTCCCCAACGTGAAACACGTTGGCGTGTTCGACACTTCTTTCCATCAGACCATGCCCGCAGAAGCTTTCCTGTATGCACTTCCTTTCGAGTATTACAGCGAAAAGAAAATCCGCAGATACGGTTTCCACGGCACCAGCCACAAGTATGTGGGTCCGAAAGCCGCTGAAATCGCCGGAATCCCTTACGAGAAGGCCAAGATCGTGAGCTGCCACCTTGGCAACGGTGCTTCTATCTGTGCTATCAAGGACGGCAAATCCATCGATACTTCCATGGGCTTCACCCCGGTTGAGGGTCTCGTGATGGGCACCCGCGTGGGCGACATCGACGCTGGCGCATTGCTCTACATCATGGACACGGAAGGTCTTGACACCAAGGGTATGAACACCCTCATCAACAAAAAGAGCGGTCTGCTCGGCATCTCTGGCAAAAGCGTTGACATGCGCGACATCCGCGCAGGTCGCGACGCTGGCGACGAGCGAAGCACCGATGCCTTCAACATGTTTGCATACCGCGTGCGCAAGTACATCGGCGCGTACGCAGCAGCTATGGGCGGCGTGGACGTTATCCTCTTCACCGGCGGTATCGGCGAAAACGCTTGGTTCCAACGCGAGAAGATTTGTGAAAACCTCGAATGGATTGGCGCCAAACTTGACCCCGAGGCCAACCAAAAATACTGCGGCGAAGACGGCATCATCTCCACACCCGACTCCACCACGAAACTCGTGGTCGTGACCACCAACGAGGAACTGGTGATTGCTACGGACACCTACAATTTATTATAGGATAGTTGCCGTTTTAAATGACGAAAAAAAGCTGTCCATACGGGCAGCTTTTTTCTTTTAGTCGCTTTGTAACCTTCTATATATTCACTAATTTCTCAATCGATCCAAGGCTTCCTGACACTCTTTAAACAAATAGCAGTTTACTGCAGATTCTTCATGAAATAGTCAATCATTTTATCAGGATCCTTCACACTTTTTTGAAGCCACTCGAAATAAAGTTCCTCGAACTCTACTTCAGAAAGATGCCAATTAATATCAGCATGGCGCATCCGCTCTGAGAAATGGGAAAGGATGATGGCAGCAGAGTTAGAGATGTTAAAGCTCTCTGTAAAGCCATACATCGGTATCAAGACATTTTCATCCGCATAGCGGACAGCTTCTTCCGAAAGTCCTGTCAATTCGGTACCAAACAAAAAAGCAGTTTTCCGCTCCACAGGCAAATCGAAGATCGTGCGCTTGCGCTCGTCGGGCAAGGTCGCCACCACCCAGTACCCTCGCTCATGCAGATGGTCGATACATGCTTTCACATTTCCCTCTCTGTGCGGATATTCATTGATAGTGAGCCACTTGTCTGCCCCCATACTAATATCCTTATGCACCTCGAACTCATTCCTGTTTTTAATCACATGAACATCCTGAACGCCGTAACAGTCGCAGGTACGCAACACGGCACTAATGTTCTGGGTCTGAAACAGGTCTTCCAGCACCACTGTAACATGACGCGTACGGTTCTTCAGCACATCTTTCAACCTCAACTGACGTTCCTCATTCACAAATTGCTGAAGATATTCAGTAACACGTTCCCTCAATTGCGAATCTTCCAATCTTACCATAGTAAAGTATATTAAAAAAGCCCTTGTTCAGGGCTTTTATCTCATTGCTGAAAATTCAATTATTTAGCAAGACCAGCACCTGGTTTGAATTTCACCACTTTCTTAGCAGGGATGTTGATCTTTTTGCCGTTAGCAGGATTGTGACCTACTCTAGCTTTACGCTCCACATTGCTGAAAGTACCGAAACCGATCAAAGACACTTTTTCATCTTTGTTCAGTGCATCTTGGGTAGCAGCAACAAACGCTTCTAAAGCACTCTTGGCTTGAACTTTTGTTAAATTAGCTTTTTCTGCAATAGCATTGATTAATTCGCTCTTGTTCATTTTTTTACTTTTTAAGTGAATACTTGGTTTGAGCCACAAAGTTAGAAAAAAATATAAAAGACTCTTCTAATTATTGGATTGTGAATAATTATTTTAATAAGTTAATAACCTTATGCTGATTTATAAAAATATTACATCAATACAAAAAATCGGTATAATTATTTGCTCTGAATCCAGCCAAAAAGTCTTCCGTTCTCATACGCTTCTTACCTTCGATTTGCAAGATTTTGACAGAAATATCGAAATCTTTTGTCGAAATAATCAATTTTTTGTCCGAAATCCCACGAATAGAACCAGGCTTTTGCCTACTTTGAACATCCAAAACCTCTATCTCAAAAATTTTCAATACGCATGGTTTCAAACCATCTTCTGTGGAAACATGAAGGCCAATATGGGTGAAGGCCGCAGGATAAGGAGAGAGTCCACGAACATGGTTGTAAATATGTTCGGCGGTGTCGTCCCAATGGATAAGCATATCCTCCTTGAAGATTTTGGGCGCTAGTTTGATTTCCTCAGGTATAGGCTGCGGTATCGGGTTCGCTGTTCCATCGACTAAAGCTTGCAACGTCTCCACCGCTACTTCAGCTCCCGCCATCATCAGCTTGTCATGAAGTGTTCCCGCATTATCCTCGTTCGTAATTTCCACTTCGCGTTGCATTAGCATTTCGCCCGTGTCAGTGTGTTCGTCCAAAAGAAAAGTAGTGACCCCAGTTTTGGTTTCTCCGTTCATAATGGCGCGTTGAATGGGTGCGGCCCCGCGATATAGTGGAAGCAACGACGCATGCACGTTAAAGGTTCCCATTGGCGGCATCTGATAAACACACTGAGGCAACATCCGGAAGGCCACCACAACGAACACGTCTGCCTGATAACAGCGCAAAGCATCCAAGAAAGTCTCATCTTTCATCTTTTCAGGTTGCAAAACAGGCAATTGCTGCTCCACGGCATATTTTTTGACATCCGAACAATGCATCTGCTGTCCTCTACCCGCCGGTTTATCAGGCTGGGTGACAACACAAACCACCTCATGACCGGCCTTCCTTATGGCATCCAAAGTGGCCACGGCAAACTCAGGGGTGCCCATGAAAACGACACGTAATTTATTGTTTGACATAGACTTAGATTTAGACTTAAACTTGGATTAATGACGACAAGCCGTCAGCCTTCTAATCTTAAAGATTTTCTGCAAGTGACAGCATTTTTAACGCTGACACAGCACCTTCCACGCCTTTGTTGCCATGCTTACCGCCAGCACGATCTTCGGCTTGCTCCATCGTGTTGCAAGTCAAGACACTGAAAATTACTGGTTTGGAAAAATTCAACCCCACATTCATGATACCATCGGCAACAGCTTGTGCAATGAAGTCGAAATGGCGGGTTTCCCCTTGAATGATACAACCAATACAGATAACAGCATCCACATTCGTATTCTCCAACATCCACTTTGCGCCCAAAGGCAACTCAAAACTCCCAGGAACATGATGGACGATAATGTTTTCCGGCAGCAGGCCATGCTCAAACAAGCTTTCTTTCGCACCATTTAAAAGAGAATCGGTAATGTGGTCATTCCATTCACTGACCACAATACCGATTACTGTATTTTTTGCGGAAGAAAACTCGAAAGGCGTAAATTCCGATAAGTTTTTCTTCTTTTCAGTCATTATATTAATTAACGTTTGATTTTGCTCTTTCAGCGTATTGAGCGACGCTCATTCTATTGTATTCGGTGTAGAAGTCTTTCTCAATAGTCTCGTAAGCAGCCAAAGCCTTTTTCCAATCACCTTGTCTTTCATACATTTGACCTAACTTGAAGAGCGCGATGGGGGTGAAGAAAGGATCTTTACCCTTCACAGCCTTCTCATAATAGCTGATTGCTTTAGATTCGTCTCCTTGCTCATCATAGAGGTCTCCAATAGTAGCCTGACAAGCAAACCAGAGAACGTCTTCTTTCTTTTTGAATTTCGTCAAATAATCCAAAGCTTCCTCTTTCTGACCCAGTTTAAGGTAAGTTAAACCGGCATAGTAGTTAGCAGTGTTAGCGGTTCTCGTGATTTTGTAGTGACTTGCGATATCCAAGAAACCATCGTTTTCACCATCACCTTCCAGAGCCATCTTCAAAGAAGCGGTATCACCCTTCGTCAGCCACTGGATAGGTTGCACAATTTGTGCGGCTGCTTCAGCATTCTTCTTCTGAATATAGAAACGATTGAAAGCCATTATCGCAAGAACGATCACTAAAATGCCAATGATGACACCATAGATAATGTTCTGATATTTGTTGAAGAAAGCCAACACTTTCGTCACAAAGTTCTCATTCTCTTGCAATTGCTCTGATTTCTTAGAGCCCAAATTTTCGTTATTTGCCATAATTGTTACTTCTATTTTTTGAGGGTGCAAAAATACACTTTTTTTGATACTATTATATAGGAATTTTGGAGTTTATTTTAAACCAAAAACTCAAAACCCACAGTTTACAATCCAAATTCTTTCTTCACCGCCTGCACATAGTCCAAACGCTCCCATGGGAAGAAGGTGAATGTTCGCTTACCTGCGGGTGTCCCGACCTCTGCCTCGTAGCTGTCGCGGCCGAAGTGGCCATAGGAAGCGGTAGGTTCGTAGATAGGGCTCTTCAAATGGAAACGCTCAATAATAGCGTGCGGGCGCATCGGGAAAATTTTACCGATTCGCTGTGCAATCTCACTGTCGGGGAGATCCACCTTGGCGGTTCCATACGTGTTCACATAAAGTCCGACAGGATCCGCCTTTCCGATGGCGTATGCCACTTGTATGAGTGCCTGGTCACACAAACCAGCAGCCACCATATTTTTGGCGATATGTCTAGTAGCATAAGCAGCAGAACGATCAACTTTTGAGGGATCCTTGCCAGAAAATGCGCCACCACCATGTGCGCCACGGCCTCCGTAAGTATCCACGATAATCTTACGACCCGTAAGACCTGTATCACCGTGCGGTCCACCAATCACAAACTTGCCAGTAGGATTCACAAACAACTGATAATCAGTATTGAAAAGATTCTGCACTTTTTCAGGACAATCTTTAATGACACGCGGTATCAGAATGTTTTGAACATCTCGACGGATGGTTTCCAACATGGTCGCTTCATCCGCAAAATCATCGTGTTGGGTGGAAACCACGATGCTATCGATGCGCTCAGGAATGTGATTTTCAGAATATTGCACAGTCACTTGCGATTTGGAATCAGGGCGCAGGTATGTCATTTCGCGACCTTCCTTACGAATGGCAGCGAGATCTTGCACCAAGCGGTGCGCCAACTCCACTGGCAGCGGCATGTAGTTGTCCATCTCATTACAAGCATAACCGAACATCATGCCTTGGTCGCCAGCACCTTGATCTTCCAAAACCGCACGTTCAACGCCTTGGTTAATGTCAGGTGACTGACTGTGAATGGTGGAAATGACACCACATGATTTGTAGTCGAACTGATAGTCGCTCTTGTTATAACCGATTTTACGGATAACCCGGCGCGCCACGTCGTCCACGGAGACGTATCCCTCCGTCTTCACTTCGCCAGCGCAAACAACAAGGCCGGTAGTTACCAGTGTCTCACACGCCACTTTTGATTCAGGATCCTGTGCCAAAAAACTATCCAACAACGCGTCAGAAATCTGGTCGCAAATTTTGTCCGGATGACCTTCCGAAACAGATTCAGATGTGAATAAATAACTCATACTCAGTAATTTAAATTATTAAAAAATAAAAAACTGAAAATTGTGGAAGAAAATGGTTTAGCATTTTTTTCTGTGGTTGCAATCATAACAAATCTATCCACGAATTTTCGGCGGCAAAAATACACTTTTTTTTGATGAAAAAAACGTACTTTTGCGCCGCGTAAAAAAACAGGAAAATATGCTTTGGAAAACGATATGCACCGTCACTTGGAAAGTGAATCCCATAGCCATCCATTTTGGTTCAGTGGAAATTAGATGGTACGGTATTTTATTAGCACTGGGTTTCTTATTGGCTTACTACACCCTACAACAAATATTCAAAACCGAGCATTTATCACAAAAATTACTCGACAAAATCTCTATTTGGACTATAGTGTGGACCATTATTGGTTTGCGGTTGGGGCATTTTTTGTTCTACGAACCTGAAATGTTCATCACTCATCCTCTACAGATTCTGTTACCGATAGACGAGGAATGGCATTTTATTGGTTATCAAGGACTTGCGAGTCATGGTGGAGTCATTGGCATTTTTGGATTCCTCATATATTATTGTTGGAAGCATAAAATCAACTTTCTGTGGATTCTCGACCGTCTGGCGATTGCCGTGCCTGTGGCAGCTGCTTTCGTGCGCATAGGCAATCTGATGAACCACGAAATTGTGGGCAGCATCACCGACGTGCCCTGGGCGTTCGATTTCATCTACGGTGGTTTCGGCATCGTGGGGACGTTCCGCCACCCAGCTCAACTTTATGAATCCGTTGTTTATCTGCTGGTATTCATCGGTTTAGCTATCTACTACTTCAAATTCGCGAAAGGCAAAGTGGCCGCTGGACGCACCTCCGGCATCACGCTTACGGTAATTTTCACGGCACGCTTCATCATCGAGTTTTTCAAAGAAGTACAAGTACAAAGCGAGGTTGGTCATGCCCTTAACAATGGCCAATTGCTCAGCATCCCAATGATACTCATCGGGTTAGGATGTTTAATTTACTCGTTCGTAAAGCCCACTTATCCCGAATGCCCCTACAAGGAGGAACCCGAAGAAAAAGAGCGTAAAAAATAATTAACGCAGATTATTCAAAATTCCCGACAAATTCCACTGACACTTCACGTTCTGAAGAAGTGGTGAATACCATGTCGGCTTTCATGGAATTGCCTTTGAACTCAGCATCCGCGACCATTTTGGTAATCGTTTCGGTGGAATCGCAAACTTTGATACTGTCGATGGCAGGCATAGTCTTCAATAAGTCTCTGAGTAAAGCGCCCTCCGCCATACCATTGTATTTATTGACTGCTACCTGCGTCATACTCACTGTGTTATTGAGCATCATGTAAGTATTGCCATCCATATTGGAAAACTTGAGACTCATATCACCATATTCACGCATACCATTGGACATGTTATGAAACGTGCCGAAATACCGCCCACCCACGATGTTTCCGTTATCACAACTCACGAAAACAAACAACATCACTGTAACAATCGCTAATATTCTTTTCATTGTATTTGGTTTTTATATAACGTCTAAACTATAAACTATAAACCCTAAACTATAAACTATAAACCCTAAACTATAAACTATAAACCCTAAACTATAAGCTTCAATAACCAATAACCCATAACCCATAACCATTAATACTCATCCTTCACTAGAATCCAACGATAGACTTGGTCACCGCGGCGCACTAACTCCTTAGTCTTCACAGAACAATAGGTTCCTTGCGATACCTTTTCCACAGGTTTGTCTTCGACGCGGATTTCTTGGACATGATCTTCATAAACACCAGTAGTGGAACCGATAATCAGCAGGTCGTCGCCTACGGAGAGTTGGTCTTCTTCCATGCAAATCTCTGCCACACCGATATTGCCGAAATAATTGGTAATCTTACCGATACGGCGTTTCATACGGGTAGCCTGTGAACCGTAACGCTCCGTCCACTCGCCCATAGTACGCCCCAAGTAATAGCCGTCCCAAAAGTCACGGTTATAGACACTGCGCAGGCGAGTCATCCAACCATTGATCTTTTCAATATTAAATGTTTGATTATTAATGGATTCCAACGCTTCATGATAACATTCCGTCACCATTTTCACATACTCCGGTGAACGGCCACGTCCCTCAATCTTCAACACTGACACGCCCGCCTTCACAATTTTATCCAAAAAACCGATGGTACAGAGATCTTTAGGAGACATAATATATTGATTATCAATCATAAGCTCCAATCCATCCTCTATGTCGCGCACTTCGTATGCGCGGCGGCAAGGCTGCAGACAAGCCCCTCGGTTAGCGGGAGAATTGTAATTGTCAAGACTAAGGTAGCACTTTCCGGAGACGGCCATGCACAAAGCGCCGTGCACAAACATCTCAATCTTCACCAGCTCGCCTTTCGGCCCTGTAATATTCTGGTCTTTAATTACTTGACAAATATCTGCTACCTGTCTCAGTTGACATTCACGACCCAACACAATGACATCGGCGAACTGTGCATAATAGCGAACCGCCTCCACATTGGTCACATTGCATTGTGTGGAAAGATGTATTTCGATACCTTTTTCTCGTGCATATTGGATTACCGCCATATCGGAAGCGATGATAGCCGTCACGCCACACGCCTTTGCGGCATCCAACAGCTCGTGCATCTGCTGAATCTCGTCATTATATATTATAGTATTCACAGTGAGGTAACTTTTCACCCCATGTTCTTGGCAGATGCGGACAATATTGGCCAAATCCTCAAAAGTGAAGTTGGCGGCAGAGCGAGAACGCATATTCATTGCTCCCACTCCAAAATAGACGGAACCGGCTCCGGCAGCAATAGCAGCAGAAAGCGACTCGTAAGAGCCTACCGGTGACATGATTTCCACGTGGTTCATTCTGCTTTAGGTTTAGCAAGCATCTTTAAGAAACTGACCTCGTTTTTGGTGAGGAAGCGCCAGTGTCCGCGCGGAAGATCCTTCTTGGTGAGGCCTGCGAAGATCACGCGATCAAGCTTAACCACCTCATATCCAAGCGATTCAAACATACGACGGATAATGCGATTCTTGCCTGAATGGATGGTCACGCCCACCTCTTTCTTACTTTCTCCAGTATATTCCACCTCGTCAGGAGTGATTTTGCCGTCGGAAAGTTCCACTCCGTTGCGCAGCATGTCCATATCCACGGAAGCGAACGGTTTATCGAGTTCCACGGCATAAGTTTTCTCGATGGCAGAACTTGGATGTGTAAGCTTCTTAGTAAGGTCGCCGTCGTTGGTGAAGAGCAGTAAACCCGTTGTGTCGCGGTCGAGGCGACCCACAGGATAGATGCGTTCCTCGCACGCATCGCGCACAAGCTCCATCACGTTAGCACGGTCACGCTCATCATCCGTAGTGGTGATGTAATCTTTTGGTTTATTGAGTAATACGTAAACAGGTTTTTCACGTTGCAGTACTTTGTCACCGTAGCGAACCTCATCGGTAGGCATCACTTTGTGACCCATCTCGGTAACCACTTCGCCATTCACGGTAATGGCTCCAGTGGAGATGAGCACATCGGCTTCACGACGTGAGCAGATTCCAGCATTAGCGATGTATTTGTTGAGGCGGATAGGGCCGTGCAGTTCTTCGTATTCCAAAGAAAGCACACGCTGTTTGCGCGGCAGGCTACGACCTTCGTTTTTACGGCGTTCAATAATTTCGCTCAAAATCGGGGACTCGGCCACAACATTGCGGCGACGCGGCTTTGAGGGATCCTCCTCCTTTTTGTAATCGCGTTTGAAGGAACGGTCGCGTCCTTTGTGGCGGTCATCATCACGACCAAACTTTCGACCTTCCTTGCGGTCGCGCCCAAACTTGCGATCTCCATCGTTATCCCGCGAGTAACGCTTTTTGTTGAATTTTCGTTCTGAATCTTCAAAATCGTCACTCTCAGAACGTTCTTTTCTACGATTTTTGGGAGAAAACGAACGTTTTCGGTCTGTATTTGGTGTTCTGCGAGACTCCCGTCTCGGAGAAAAATCCTCCTCTGAATAGTCTTTATTAAACTTTCTGCTCATCTAAAAAATTGCCTTTTAAAAAACCTGCAAATGTACATAAATTTCGAATACACACAAACAATTGAAATTGAGGAGACGTTGCGCACAACGCCTCCTCAATTTCAGAAGAAAGATGCCCTATTTTTCACTCTCTGATATAGGTGGTTTCGCGCAACATCCTGAAATTCTCGGGTTCCACTTCGTCATGGATAAACTCACGCGACATACTCTCTTTGCCGTTCTCATCGTACTCGTATTCCGCCCAGCCTGTAATCTCACCTTCCTTATTGTACATCATGTTCTTCACCACTAAATCACCCTCATACTGCATGACAATACGGCGATAAGAGTCCAGATCTTCCTCCACAATCTCAATCTGATGGCCTTCTTCGTCAAAAGTACGCAACACCTTGGCAATCAGCCTCATATCAAAGTTGTAAATCAGGTCTTTTACGCGGTCGCCATGTTCGTTGTAAGTAAACTCGTAGGTTCGACGGTCCTTACTTTGCACCTCATCGCGCGTATAAACGGACACTTGACCTTTTTCATCGTATTCATAATGATGAACATACAGCGTTTGACCGTAATCGTCGTTTTCTGTCACTTTCACGGGATGACCGTCTTGGTATTCTATCGCTTTTTCCACAAAATCCAGTTTTCCATTGAGGAAAACAGCTTGGTTAACAAGTTGATTCTCTGCATCATAAAAAAACTTCGTAATATACTCGTCAGAAGCATCACCATAGTAGTTTGCCTGCGCTGCCAAACGATGCTCCTCATCATACTTATTCACCGTCTTTTGCAACAGAACATCGTCTTGGTCATACTGCTCTGCCTGCACCAACTCGTTTTGATCATTATACGTGTTGATTGTCAGCGTGTTGAGCGTTCCATCGGGTTCATAACGTGACTCTTTAAGAATCTGACCCTTGTCGTTATACTCGGCATACACTTCCGTATATTCCAATGGTTCAATATCTTGCGCGTCATAACCGACCCGCTGGTATTCTTTCTTAATAATTTTCAGACTTTTCATAATTTCAAGATTTTAATTTTGGCAAAGATAATATTTTTTAGGGAATGGGCGACAAGCAACAAACAACAAAAAAAAGGCGGCTGTAGAGAGCCGCCTAAATATTTGATGATGAGACAAATCGGATTATCCGAGGAACGGATAGCCGTAATCGGTTGCGGGAACGTAGGTTTCCTTAATGCAGCGTGAGCTGATCCAGCGGACGAGGTTGAGCATACTGCCGGCCTTATCGTTAGTACCAGATGCGCGAGCACCGCCGAAGGGTTGACAACCTACCACTGCGCCTGTCGGTTTGTCGTTGATGTAGAAGTTACCTGCAGAATGGCGCAAAATGTTCTCGGCTTGGATGATAGCGTAACGATCGCGGGCGATGATGGAACCCGTGAGCGCGTACGGAGAAGTCTCGTCACAAACGTGCAACATTTCTTCATACTTGTCATCTTCATAGACGTAAACCGTGATAACCGGTCCAAAGATTTCCTCGCGAATAGACTCATAATCCATAGTCTTAGCCAAAATGATGGTGGGTTCCACGAAGTAACCAACTGACTTGTCATAGTTACCACCGACCACGATTTCAGCATCCTTGGAAGCTTTAGCGCGGTTGATATAACCTGCGATGTTGTCGAAGGATTTCTCGTCGATGACTGCATTCACGAAGTTGGAGAAATCGCGAACATCACCCATCTTCACCGTCTTCATCATATCTTTAATATGTTGCAGGGTGGGTTCCCACAAAGACTTCGGCACGTATGCGCGGGAAGCTGCGGAACATTTCTGACCCTGATATTCGAAAGCACCGCGAAGGATAGCCACTGCCAGTTCGCGTGCGGGAGCGGTCTTGTGCGCAAAGATGAAGTCTTTACCGCCCGTTTCGCCCACAATCTTCGGATAAGTATTGTAAATGTCGATGTTTTCACCGATAAGTTTCCAGAAGCTCTTGAAAGTAGAAGTGCTACCAGTGAAGTGAATACCAGCAAGATGCGGGGATTTGAAAGCCACTTCGCTGATGACAGAACCGCTACCTGGCAGGAAGTTGATGACACCATCAGGAAGACCAGCCTCTTGGAGGAGTTTCATCAGGTAGTAGTTGGAAAGGATAGCCGTAGTAGAAGGTTTCCAGATGGTAACGTTACCCATCAAAGCGGGAGCCACGTTCAAGTTCAGTGCAATAGAAGTGAAGTTAAACGGGGTAATAGCATACACGAAGCCCTCCATGCCGCGATATTCGTTGCGGTTCAGAGTTGCGTGGTCGGAGATGGGCTGCTGACTGTACAGCTGAGATGCAAAATAGGTGTTGAAGCGCAGGAAGTCGATAGCCTCGCACGGGCAGTCGATTTCAGCCTGCATAGGGCTCTTGCCTTGGCCCAGCATGCAAGATGCGTTGAGGATGTAGCGGTATTTGGTAGCAAGAAGCTCAGCGGCTTTCATCATGACAGAAGCGCGTTGAATCCAAGGGGTCTCTTCCCAACCTTTCTTGGCAGCCATAGCGGCATCGATAGCCATTTGAACCTCTTTCTTACCTACTTTGTGATATTTAGCCAACACGTGATTGTGCTCGGTAGGCATCACCACCTGACCCATATCGCCGGTTTTGACCTCTTTTCCGCCAATAATCAACGGAATTTCAATCTCTTGGTTATATTGTCTCTCTAATTCTTGTTGCAATAAAGCTCTTTCCGGAGTACCGGGTGCATAAGAGAAAACCGGTTCATTTTGCGGTTCTCTGAATACATAATTCGCGTTGTTCATAAATTCTTTGTTCTTAAAATTTATTTGTTGAAAAATTCGGGGCAAAAATACAAAAAAATCGTTCAGTTCGGCATTTGATTTTCGCTATTGGCTGTTGGCTATTGGCTAATAGCTAAAAGCCAAAGGCTAAAAGCTAATAGGCCCATTTTTGCATGTCGGCCTTTAAAATCTGAATTGCCAGTTCGACCACTGGTTTCTGGGAAGTCACTGCCAGAACGGTCTCGGCAAACTCGCGACTGTCGGCAGACTTGTCGTAATCGGCGGCCACGGTATTGATGATGGATTCGATGTCGCTCTTGGCCTCGCAAACCTTCTGCCAGACGGAATCCGAGAGATAGATTTGCTGCGAAAGGTTGTGTTCGAACTCACTGCGAATAGCAGTCAGAAGCAAGCTCTGCTCCTCCGCAACAGTAAGTCCCACTGAATGGATACGCATCACCAACTGGTTAGGGTCAATGCGTTCCAAGAAAAGAGCCATACGCTCATAGGCTTGCAATCGCAGCGGCAGCACCACCGACTGGTTCTTCTTGCTGCTCGCTAAAGCTGCAATCTTCGATTTGGCCTCCACTATCATTCTAGTGATTAAGACCGCACCCGCCGTTGCTATCACGACGGCCGCCAAAATGCAGATGGATAGGGTGTTCATTGTTAATTTGTTTAGGGGTTAGAGGTTAAGGGTTAGAGGTTAAAGGGAATAGGGAGTAGTCTTAAGTCCGAAGTCAAAGTCCAAAGTCATCATCAATTTTTCGGCGGCAAAAATAACGAAAAAACTGAAAACATTATTATGTCTGAACATTTAAAAAAAAAGTATCTTTGCGGATTATTATTTCAAAACGCTTTTAGAAACATATTTAGAAATGACAATCGAAGAAATTAAAAATCTGGTAAATGGCGAGGTGATCTGCGGGAACGACTATTTGGATCACACGATTGATCATGTTTTTGCTTCTGACTTGATGAGTGATGTCCTTACCTTGAAAGACATCAATAACTTGCTATTACTCACTGGTTTGAGCAATCTTCAGTCAATTCGTACCTGCGAAATGTCCGACATCAATTATATGCTGATTGTGCGCGGCAAAGAGGTGACAGAAGAAATGAAAGAGCTGGCAGAAGAGAACGACATGGTTATCATTCGGACTCAATACTCTATGTATAAGACGGCCGGCATATTGTACAACGCTGGACTCCCAGCTGTTTACTAACCTATTATTAACCAAAATCTTACATTATGAATTTTACATACCATGTTGAAGGAGGGGATTTTACAAACGCTGGCTCTACCTCCAGCCAAGTGAAGCGGATGCTCAAAAAACTGGGGGTCAGCCCCGAAATCGTCAAAAAGACGGTTGTGGCACTCTACGAAGCAGAGGTTAACATCGTGGCGCACGCCTATCGTGGCGACATCTCCGTGGATTTGGAGGAAGACCATATCAAGATTGTCCTTGACGATGAAGGTCCCGGCATCCCCGATATCGACAAAGCCATGCAAAAAGGTTACTCCACCGCATCGCAGAAAGTCCGCGAAATGGGCTTCGGCGCCGGCATGGGCCTCCCCAACATCAAAAACAACTCCGACTCCCTGAATATCACCTCCGAAGTGGGCAAAGGCACCACGATAGAGTTTGTAAACTATTTCTTTGGGCATTAATGTTGTTGGCCCTTAACTACTAACTACTAACTACTAACTACTAACTGCTAACTGCTAACTGCTAACTCCCTACTCCCTACTCCCTATTCCCTACTCCCTATTCCCTATTCCCTTAAACCCTAAACTCTTAACCCCAAAAAATATGTCAGAAGATTTCCACCACGCATTAAAATTCAAATACGACCTTTGCGTCGGGTGCTCGCACTGTACCGGCGTGTGTCCTACCAGCGCCATCCACGTGGAAGACGGGCATCCGGTTCTGAATCCGAACCGCTGCGTTGACTGCGGTCGTTGCTATGTGGCTTGCCCCGTCAATGCCATCTACATAGAACAGGATGACTTCCAGACTGTTTATGACTATGCGCACCCTGTTCTGCTGATGCCGTCCATCTTTTTGGCGCAGTTCGAAGAGAAAATCCGCGAACGCACCATCCTCTCCGCCTTGTTGCATATCGGCTTCAAAGCGGTTTATGAGGTTGAAAAGAGCGTGGACTTCATCCGGGAATACTTCCGGCGTGACATGGAAAACGGAAGCTCTCCCAGTGAAAAGCCCGTCATCTCGTCGTTTTGCCCCGCCATTGTGCGCTTGATCCAAGTAAAATTCCCCGTTCTGGTGGATAATATCTACCCGATCAAGGCACCTTTTGACATGACGGCGGAATACATCAAGAAAAGTCTGACAGCCAAAGGGGTGAAAGAGGAGGACATCGGCATTTTTTACGTAACTCCCTGCGCGGCGAAGATTGCCGCCATTAAGAGTCCTGTGGGTGAAGAGAAGTCTCCAGTTTCGGGCGTGATTAACATGAACTACCTGTATAGCAAAGTATTACGGGTCATTAAAACGGGTGAGTATCAAATATGCGACGAATCCGTCCGCTTCCACCGCCTTTCGAAGGCGAGCATCACCTACCCGCTCACGGGCGGTGAAACCAAAATGCTGCGCACCGGCCGCAACTTGGCAATCGACGACATCCACAACGTTTCCGAGTTTCTAGAAAAGGTGGAGGACGAAGACATACAAGACATTGATTTCCTGGAACTTCGCGCATGTGACGGTAGCTGTTGCGGCGGTATCCTCACAGCGGAGAACCGCTTCCTCATGATTGAGCGGCAGCGCAAAAGAATGCAAAAATGCTCCGACGAAGTAGATAACGAGGACAACGACCTGCACAACTATTTTGACTACCTCGCGGAACACCGTCACGTGGGTAAGGTCGAACCACGCTCCATGGACAAGATGGACGACAACGTGGCCGCCGCCATGCAGAAAATGAAACGCGCATTCGAAATCAATCAAAATCTGCCGCAGGTAGATTGCCACCTCTGTGGATACCCCTCCTGCAAAGCACTCGCCGACGCGGTAGTCACTGAAAAGGCGCAAATACAACAATGCATCTTTGTGCAACGCGCCATGGAACACTACGATCTGATGACCCCAAAAGAGGCACACGACATCTCCGCCAAGGTTTGGGGCACAAAGAAAACGGATCCAACGATTGTGAAAAATTTGAACCTGTAAAGGATTAGGGATTAAGGGTTAACATTCGATATCCGACAGGTGTTGTAGGGTTGTCCTATTATGGCAGCCAGAGGATTGCAACCGCAGGTTCAACATTCAAATTCAGAAATGCAAATTGTTTTTAACATTTTTTGGGAGGCTTTAAAGGAATCGGTGTCCATCACGCTGTTGGTGATGTTGCTGATGGCGGTCATCGAATCGATAAACATCTCATCTTCAGGTGTTTTATTTAAGAAACTGCATGGAAAACCCGTAGCGGAATTGGCGTTGGCATGTCTGTTCGGAGCGATACCCGGGTGTGCGGGTGGCTTCGTGGTAGTGTCGCTGTTCACCCACCGGCTGCTCTCTTTCGGCGCTCTTATGGGCGGCATGATCGCTACCTTCGGCGACGAAGCCCTCTTTCTCGCTGCTCAAAGTCCCAAACATGCACTTATTCTCACCGGTATCCTCTACCTCATCGGCTTTGCTGTAGGGTTAATATTCCTTAAACTCCCTGAAAAGAAACTCAGCGAATCCGACAAGCACGACTTTGTGCTACACGAAGAACATCAACATCACCACAAAGAGAGTGGCGACCACCATTGGAGAGCGCGTTTGTCGCATTTCCTGCACGAACACCTTTGGGAGCACGTCATCAAACAACACGCGCTCACTTTGTTTTCGTATGCATTCGTCACACTGTTAGCTTTAGGAATAATTAATCATTTTATTGATTTACAATCTCTTATGGAGACTCACACCTGGACAATGTGGTTGATACTACTCATCGCGGTAGCGGTGGGTTTCCTGCCTGTTTCAGGTCCGCATCTCATCTTCGTGATGCTCTTCTTGCAGGGCACGCTTCCCTTCGGCATCCTGTTGGCCAACTCCATCGCACAAAACGGTCACGCCGGCATTCCCTTGATGGCACAATCTAAACGCAACTTCCTTGTTATGAAAGCGTTGTGCATGGGATTAGGACTGGCGGTGGGAGCACTGGCACTGTTGGTTTAGAGGCAATAGGGGATAGGGAATATTTCAAAGTCAACATCCAACCCTAAGCTCCAAGGCATTAGTTTATCGCCAGAAAACGTCCAAAAGCCAAAAGCTAACAGTTAGAACCTCCACGTCACCCCGAAATAATACAAGAACGGCAATTGGTAGATGATGTCGTTCGTGGTGCGGTTAACATAGAAGACGTTTTGGTAATTATAGACGTTCGTCATAGAGAGACTTGCTTCGAGGGTGTGGCGCGGTCCGAGGAAGAATTTCTTCTTCACACCGAGGTCTAGGCGGTGATAGTTCGGCAAACGTGACCCATTGAATTCAGCAAGCAGGAAGTAAACATCCTCATTATTAGCCACATAGTTATCATTGATATTCGTTGGGTCGTAATGTGGATAGTAGGCTTGTGTCTGTGTGAACGGGAAGCCAGTACCGAAATTCCAACGACAGTTAATCTCCCATGAACGGCGTTTGCCGAACGAATAAGATGCTACCAAGTTAATGTTGTGGCGACGGTCAAAATGCGGGGAATACGTAATCTTACCATCATAACGCTGCACCCAACCCAAAGAATAGACAAACCACACGTAAACACCTTTTTGCTCGTATTTCACAGAAATATCACCACCGTATGCACGACCCTTCTCCCATATAAATTCACTGTCTTCATCCAACATCTTATAGCGATTAACAGATATTAACTGTGAAAAATTCTTAAAATAGGCTTCCAAATTAATGCTCAGCGGACTAATCGGGTCATATTCCAAACCCAAAATGACATGCTGCGACTTTTGCAAACGACCCTTGATTTCCTTGTCCTCACCAATAATGGTCGAAGGGAGCAAAGACTGATCCAGCGGAGAGGAGACAAAGCCCGTGAACAGACTGACCACATCCTGGTCGGAGGTCACAGACACCAAATTCTGTGAATACATACCTGCCGCTAATTTCAATCGTAAATTATTGAGAATATTATACTTGATAGCCAATCGCGGTTCTGGGGAAACTTCGCCTAAAGAGTAATAATATTGTAATCTAAAGCCAGGCTCAATCAACAATTTATTGCGGAAATTATATTTATATTTGACAAAAATGGACATGTCCGTGGTGTGATCCTCAATTATGCGTTGAGAATGGTATATGGTGTAATACTCGTAGTTTGTGTTATAGCCCACCACATCAATACCGACCTTCAACAGGCTCTTACCCAAATAGTAGTTGAAGCCCAAGTCGAAGGTAAAACCATCCATAGAGCTGCGTTTCGGGTCATAGTTAACATCTTGTAACTCAGAAGAATACTTTGAATATGCCAAAGAACCCTCAATAGTGGTAGGAGCATTACCCGGCACAATGAGGAAGTTTGTACCTACACCCCAGTTGTCCCAGCCATATTTTGCTACAGAACTGTAATTTACACGATCCGTATAGTTAAATCCGAAGAGATTCCACTTAGTTCCGTTCTTGGTGGAAAGGGTAATTTTACCATACAAATCCCAAAAAGTGTAGGGCAATCCATCTTTATCCTTGACGTAAGGATAGAAAAATTTCGAGGATTGTTCGAGGAAAGAGCCTTTACCAGAAACAATGAAACTCAATGCCGCCTTACGATCTTCTTTAAGTTTCACCAAGGGGCCTTCGAGCAGCAACTGTGCCCCGATATTGCTCAAATCGACCTTACCGGATAACCGTTTTTTGTTACCATCGCGAGTTTTAATGTCCATCACGGAGGAAATTCTGCCACCGAATTCCGCCCCGAAACCGCCGGTATAGACATCCGCACTGCTCATAATATCCATGTCGAAGACAGAGAAAATACCGATGGAATGGAAAGGGCTGAAGAGAATGACGCCGTCCATCAAGAGCATATTCTGCACGGGCGTACCGCCGCGCACGTAAAGCTGACCGCCTTGGTCGCCAGTGGAGATGATACCCGGAAGCACTTGCAGATATTGCGCAAAATCGGGTTGACCACCAATAGCGGGCATCTTGCTCATGTCCTTGGGTGTGACACTGATAACTGCCGTGCGCGTTTCCTGTTCCTTTCTCGTGTTCTCACCCATAATCTGCACTGCATCAAGTGTTTGGGAATTAGGTGAAATACTGAAACGCTTTGTAATAGTGGAATTGGACGCAAATTCTATCGTATCCAACAAGTCCACATATCCCAATAGCGAAACTTTCACGGTATAAGTTCCCGCCGGAATCTTGTTAATTAGGAATGCGCCCGTAACATCTGACAACGCACCGTAAGAAGTGCCCATTAACTGTATCGTACAATAAGGCAATGATTCGCCTGTGGCTTCGTCATACGTAAAACCTTTTAACACAGAATTTTGCGAGAATGCAAAAAAACTCATCAAGCTTAAAAGGCACAAAAGAATATATCTTTTTGTCATCTTCAACTGTTAAATTTTTTGAGGGCGCAAAGGTACAAAAATAAATAAAAAAAAACGTACTTTTGCCTTTTCAAATTAAATAGAAGAAATATGCAACCTTTAGTCAGTATTATTATGGGCAGCACATCGGACCTTCCGGTGATGGAAGCTGCGTTCAAATTCTTAGACAGTCAAGAGATTCCGTTCGAAGTGCAGGCATTGTCAGCACACCGCACCCCCGATGAGGTGGCAGAGTATGCGAAAAACGCGCACCTGCGGGGCGTTAAGGTGATCATCGCAGGAGCAGGCATGGCCGCCCATCTGCCGGGTGTCATCGCCGCCATGACTCCCCTACCCGTCATCGGCGTACCCATCAAATCGTCCCTCGAAGGCATGGACGCCGCACTTGCCATGCTACAGATGCCTCCCGGAATCCCAGTAGCCACCGTCGCCATCAACGGCGCACAAAATGCCGCCATCCTCGCTCTGCAAATGCTCAGCGTCAACAACCCTGAAATGCTAGATAAAGTACTGGCTTTCAAACTGTCACTGAAACAGAAAATCGTGAAAGCCAACAACGACCTCGCCCAAATCTCCTACTCATTCAAAACAAATTAACCCCTAACCTCTAAACCCTAAACCTTAACCTCTAAACCCTAAACCCTATTCATGTTCAAGGTCTATTCCGCATCTGCCGGCTCTGGCAAAACCTACAATCTGGTCCTTGACTACCTTGCCGCTTGCTTCAGAAGACATCTGCACAACTTTCTGAAACTGAAGGACAAGAATGATTATCAGTGCGAACATTGTACTGATTATCAACATATTTTGGCCATCACTTTTACCAATAACGCTGGTGCAGAAATGAAAGAGCGTGTGGTAAAACAACTTAACAAGCTGGCTTTTGCCAAAGCGCATACTGACATCGCGGAGAACGACTTACAGAACTTAAGCAAGAAAGTCTTCGGGGAAAACTATACGCTTTCTCCCGAAGACGCTTTCTTATTCTTTAATAGGACTTCCAAAGCACTGTTGCATAGTGTTTTATACGATTATGCGAGATTCAGCATCACCACTATCGACAGTTTCATCCAACGGCTTATCCGCTCTTCCGCCCTCTACCTGAACCTCAGCATGAACTACGCGGTACAAATCCACTTAACGGATTTCTTCCGTATGGCTATCGAGCAGTATATCTGCGACTTATCGCAAAATAGCCAGCAATTTGAAGTGGTAGTGCAGGAATTGAGTCGGCAGTTGGAAGACAAAGGCAGTGCCAACATCCAGCATTTTCTCACCAACAGTCTGAATATCCTATACAAAGACACGGAAAAGAGCCATCCTTTCGTTAAAAACATATTGGAAACATCTGATTTAATGCAGATTGTAACCAATTGGAAGAAAAAATACCACGTCATTGAAAATGCTTGCGCAAAGCAGCTACAGCCGCTTTGCACACAAGCGTTAAAAGTCTTTGAATCAGCTGAATCCGCGGGTATTTCGACCAATCAGACGATGAAATGGGACAAATGGTTCCAAAATATCGTCAACGATCCTTTTGACACCACCAAAGGGATAGAAGAGAGTCGTTTTGTCAAGGGCATGAACCACGACAAAATTTTCAAGGCAGGAAAGAGCAAAAACGATTCTTCGGAAATAAGTCGTGAGCATTATATCGCTCAAATTGAGGAAATCTTCCAACAAATGCAGGCAATTGTACTGCCCATGGCCAAAACGTACTATTCCTGCCGCGCATTGGCCAAAAGTGCTAATTACTTACTGGTACTCAATAATTTAACACACCACATCGAAACCATTAAAGAACAAACGGATTCTTTCTTCCTGTCAGAAAGCAATCCATTAGTAAACGATGAAATCCATTCCTACACGCAGGGAGAACCGCTGTTTGAGAAGCTGAGTTTCTACCGAACCTTCTTCATCGATGAGTTTCAGGACACCTCCCTAATGCAGTGGCAAGACCTTAAGCCAATGTTAATCAATGCATTAGGTGAAGAAAATGGGAATATCACACTCTTTGGAGATGTCAAACAGTCGATTTACCGTTTCCGCAACGGCGATGTCAATCTTTTTTACCATCTGATGGATGAAAATCGATTGAAAAGCACTGCTTCAGAGCAAGATATCGCCCAATTGCTTTCCAACGAACAACCGTTTCACGCGGAGCGGTTGGATACCAATTACCGGTCTCGCGAGGCCATCGTCACCTTCAACAATCAGTTCTTCGAATTTTACGCCCAACAGCTTGGAAAATCAGACTATTACATCGATGTGGCACAAAAAACGACAACGGATAAGGAGGGCGGTTTGGTTCAGATTTACACTAGCCAATCGGAAAAGCCGTTTAAGGATCTGCGCAAAGTTTGGCCAAATTGCCCTGCGGATTACTACCAGAACGTCTATTTGGCGTTGCGTCCCGAGGAGGCCGATCTCATCTATGCGGTCATGGATGCCAAAAAACGTGGGTATGGATACGGCGACATGGCGGTGCTGCTTCGCGGGCGCGCCAAGTGCAACACATTCGCTCAACGACTGATGGCTGCCGGCATTCCCGTGGTCACCTCCGATTCTTTACAGCTTTGCGACAATGCAAATGTTGGATTGGTAATCAGCACTTTACAAATACTTATCAACCCTACAGATAAACTGTCGCAATCGCTGATTCTGCAATATCTTGCCCAAAAGTTCAACCAACCTTGGCATCGCATTTTGGAAAAAACCGCTGACCAAAACTTCTATGACTTGGTAGAAACAGAATTTCAGCTGACCAACTTCCGCCATATCCTCACTCAGTGGACAAAGGATCCGTTCCTCTTGACGGTAAAAGAAATCATTCGTTTTTACAACTTTCAGCGAGAGACAGACCCTTTCATAGCCGATTTGCTCGACTTGGTGAACGAATATGCCCAAACACAGGCAGCTTCCATCTCGGGTTTCCTCGATTGGTGGAATGATCTTCATTCGTCGGGCGACACTATCCCACGACTCTCCCTGTCAGGAACTACAGATGCCGTGCGACTGATGACCATCCACACCTCCAAGGGATTAGAGTTTCCAGTGGTTATCACGTGGTGCAACGCAGTCAATGCACAACCGACCTCCTATTGGGTACAAGACACCGAAAGCGGACAATATTGTTACGTATCACACGAGAAAAGCCTTAAATATTCCGATTTCGAGTCAGAATTCGAAGAAGAAGAGGACAAAAGATTGCTTGACGTGCTGAATTTGTGGTATGTGGATTTCACTCGTGCCCGCGACATGTTGTACATCCTGACCGAATTCCCGAAGAATCAATCACAAAGCAAAGCAGATGTTCGTTCCCAACTGCAGCAGTATTTAGGCGATAGTGATGATGGTATCTACCATTTTGGGGAAAAGGAGTGGCAAAACCCAAAGGAAGAAGAAAAAACAGCGAAAAAGGATACGAACTTTCACGTTTCCTGCTCCGATATGACCTTTTTCAACAATAACATTATGAAGGTCATTCGTTCTGAAAGCATCTCCGAATCCGTGGAGACAGGAAATCGCATACACCAATGTTTGCAGAAATTGACCTCTTTCCCTTCCACTGAAGGGGAAATCGACACCCTTTTGGAATCAGAACCAGAAAACATTCGGGAGCGGCTGCGACAACTTTTCAAACGGATTGCCGAAGACCATCATTTAAGACCCTATTTCTATGTAAATGAAGAAGATAAGGTCTTAAATGAAATCTCTATCATCACGGAAAGCGGCGAATTGAAGCGTCCAGACCGCATCGTTTTCAAACCAGACCACGTGATGATCATTGACTACAAAACCGGCAAGGAATACCAAGCCAAATACGAAGCGCAGTTAGCTGAATATCAATCGTATATGCAGAAAATGGGGTACAAGGACGTGCGGACGGAGATTCTGTATATTGAAGGGGAAAAATGCTAGTTAGCAGTTAGTAGTTAGTAGTTAGCAGTTGATGTGCGGATAGGGATGAATACGTAGGAGCATCCGCTTCCAAGCGGATGAAACGGTGGTAAACGGTCAATTGCGAATGTTTTGTGGGATTCGGGGTTCGCCTGCGGCGAATTTTTGGTTTTAGGGCGCACAGATTGCACGGATGACACAGATTATGGAGCGTCTGGACGCACCATTCGTTTCAGTTCCGCCAGTTCCTGTTTCAGTTGAACAATTTCATCGTCTTTTTCCCGCTTTACAGTGTGCTTGAGCTTGAACATAGCAAGGTTCAGCTCCACGGAGGTCTCGCTGCTTTGGATTGGCAGATTGTCTGTCAGCAGCTCCGCCGCTAGCTGTCCGCCACGCTGCAGCAGCGATTGCTGTACCGCTTTGTCGTCTTCGTGTTGCGATACTTCGGATATCACCTGAGCGAGTTCACGCAGTTTCGCGTATGCTTCCACGATGGCAATGGTAGTTTCCTCTGCTTTGGGTCCTTTCAGGATTGTGGCCAACATATAGAGACCTTTCTCGGTGAAAGCTTTAGGATTGGTGGTGGAGTGTTTCTGTCGATTGAACCGGTGGAAATTTTCCACCAGTTCACGTTTCTCAGAGGCATTTAGTTCGATAATGTAACCTTCGGGAAACTTCCTCGGGTTGTTTTTAACCGCTTTGTTTATATCACGAGTCTCCACGTCATAGAGATTCGCTACATCAGAGTCCAGAATCACCTGCTGGTTTCTCAGAGTGATCATCTTGTCTTCTACATCCATAATATTCGTCATAACAGTTTAATTTAAACGATAAAAACATTAAATTTCAGGCAGCAAACATACAAAATCCTTTCAAGAAAATCAACGGCAAAAATCAGTTTAACTTACTAAAAATCAAATATATAAAAATGACATTTTTCGAGGTAAATGTGGCAGGTTTCGAGGTTAAAATGACAAAGTGTAAAAAATGCGCGAAGGAAATGGCACGCGCGTGTCGTGGGTGCTGGGTGGAATTTTGGAAGAAAAACTTGTCAAATTAGCAGTTAGCAGTTGGTGGGGAGGCGGGGAGTGACCAAGATGAAGTTTCTGATCACGCCCTGCAATTGATTATCCTATATTTTCTCCCGTGTCAAGCAAGCATATATTTCCCTCTGTGTCAAGATACACGCACTGCCGGATATCCACATCATAGACAAAATTAGGCCGTTCTATCCACAAAGGGGATTCTACCCGTTGGGTATGTCCCACAATTTGAATGGTATCTGTCTGGCAATCCTGGTGGGCTTCCTCGTGCTCATAGATGTCTGCCCATACAATACTACCATGTTTATTGGAGCCATACCTTTGGTAGCCCACCTCTCCCAAGATGCCATTCAACGAGCCGTCAAGATACAATTGGTTAATGTAATCCGCATTCAATGATTCAGAAAAAGATCTTTTGAATATATTTGAATGCGCTTTATGCCAGCCTGGTGTTATACCTGCATGTGAAAGAAAGAAGTGTTTCCCATTGATGGTGCATTCGTATGCCAAAGAAAACAAGCCCTCATTGCCAATAAACAACTTGTGTATCTCGTCGTAATTCGCCCTGTCTATGCGATTTTGACACATTTTGGGATCTTTGACATAGGCGAGATCGTGATTCCCGATCAAAAGGTGAACTCTCGGATTCCCTTTCGCGAAAGACAATATGTGAGTGAAATTATCCAGTGCATCCCAAGGATAGATTTCCTCATAAGGATATGGATCCAGGTAATCACCCAAGAAAACGATTTCGGTATCAAATTTGAAAACGTCTTCCCAAAAAGTGCGCCCATGAATGTCGGGCACGATAATCAGTTTGATGTTATTCGGTTTCATATTTCTAAAATTTCATAGAACAATCAATAAGGCACATCCCAAGAGTAATCTTTACATGGTATATCATTTACATGGCGAGAATGCACATGCAGGATATAATGAGGCTGCATACGTTTGTGATCGGGTTTGAAGATATATTTCGACCATGTCTTTGGTTTTGTGGAGACACATTCGCAATATGGTTCAAACTCATCATCATGGTAATTCACCTGACACTGGTACCACTCTTTGACCACAAAATTCTCCTCTGTGTTTCTGAAACAGAAAGTTTCACCTCCATAAGAATTATGCCGAACTTCGAGATAGACACTATCATTGGGGGGATGTACAGGAAGCAGAGAGGCCTTATATATGGTTTCACCTTGGTCATAGAAAAGGCCTTCTCCTTTAACAGAACTGAGCATTATAGAGCCGAATATCAGCAGAAGAATACACAGCACGAAAGAACAACCTCCTAAACTTTCATTCTTTTTGCCAATAGCCCAAACTAGCATGCCCATCACGGCGATCACTAACAAAACAAATAGTACTCTCATAATTCTGCCAATCATGCTAAAAATAAGGATTTTCAGGAGCATTTGAAGCATCAAGCCCCATATCGCATAATAGATTCGAACCAAAATAGGTTATCGTTCCTAACACGAAACCTACCAATATTATAATGGACAATCCTTTAAGCACTATTACGATAGATTCCTTGAACGTGATGGTTTCCCCTTCACTACGATTTTCTAAGAAAGCCATCAATCCGAAAAAAACACCCACAATAGATAAAACAATGATGTAGATAACACTAATAAAAAGATAAAAGTTTGTTTCTAATAAATTATCCATAATGATCTGTATTTAAATGATTAAAAAACATGAAAACCGATAGCGGTATTGAAAGAGATGTTCCCTTCAAAAGATCTTCTCGTTTTCTCGTATTGTTCAAGAATGGCCTTGGAGAGAGAAGGTTTGTTGGCAACAATGATGTCCTCAAGGAGGGGCTGCGAGATCACTTCATTCGCCTCGGAAGCACATATGGCGGCCTCATTTACCAAAAAGGCAATGTCGCTGGCCACATAATATTCGCTACAATTGGCAAGCTTCTCATAGTTGATGTCGCGAGAACAAGGCCTGCCTTTCAAATAAATTTCAAACAGCTTTTTTCGCGTATTCTGATCAGGAGGTGGAATATAGAACATTTTGTCAATACGTCCCCGCCTCAAAATAGCACTGTCTATCAGTTCCGGCTTGTTGGAGGAAGCTATGACGAAGATGTTGTCTTTCCCGCAGTTGTTGAGTTGGGAAAGGAACTCGTTCACTTCTCCAGCTTGGTATTGGGCGTAAATATTGTCACGAGAAGGCACCATAGCGTCGAACTCGTCAAAACAGATGATCGTTGGAGCTTTCTCTCTCGCTTCTTCAAAGAGTTTCCCTATTTTTCCTTGCGTGCCGTGCAGGAAGATACTGGATATATCTGAAGATTTGAAGTACATGTAATGGTACCCGGCCTCCTCGGCAAATTTCTCGGCAATAAAACTTTTGCCACATCCAGGAGGCCCGTACAGCAGAATGCCGTTGGGGATGGATATTCTGTACCGTTGTGCCCGATTCCGATCTTTCAAGATTTGGATTATTGACCTCTGGAGCATTTCCTTTACGTCTTCCAGTCCGGCCACGTCGGCAAACCCATTGCCATGTTGGTTTGCCGACTTCATATCTTCTTTACGACATTCCTGTTCCTCTTCTTCGAAAACATCATTGAACAGATTGTCATCGAAAAAGTCCTGAATGTTGTTATGGAGAATGTTGTTTAATTCTGCGAACATGTCTATCGCTGCTTCATAACGGCATTGCACATCGTTTCGAAGGGCTATCTGGATAATTCCTTTTATCCGTTCATCAAGTTCTGCTCCGTTTCGCTTTGGGAATGGTATTGGAGTTACGCGATTCTTGAACAGTTCCAACACTGTTTCGGGTGACGAAAATTCATCACACTCGATGTCCCAGGGTAATTTTCTGTAAAGAAGCTCATACAGGATCAGCCCAACGCTGTAGATATCGGACTGTATGCATCCACGACCAGAGAGCTGTTCTGGAGACAGCAACAGGTAACTGTCACGCCCGATAAGAGAAAAACTGTCTTTATAATCCACATCCATTCTGGCAAATCCAAAATCAATCAGTTTCAGATGCTCACACTTGTTGCAACCAACAGGGAGGAGTATCTTGTTAGAATTCAAATTGTTGTGGATTATTCCCTGTATGTGTAGATAGTGGAGTGCACTGAGTGTCTTTTGGACTATCAGACAGATCTCTCTATCACTAAAACAATATTCCTCCTTTATAAACTCTGACAAGGGAAATCCATGGAACGACTCCGTTACAATGTACCCGTATTGATCACGGCCCTTCTTGAAGAAACCTTGGTCGCAGAAGTTGATGATATTCGGATGGTGAATTCCTTCTACAATCACCATCTCCTTCAACATGTCATTCTCCAACAACTGCGATGGTGGTGCCAAATCCAGGTCAATGAGTTTGAGGTTGAAGAGTGTCCCCTTTTTGTCTTTCACTTGATAGCAATCGTAATAATAGCCATCCTCAAGTTCGGACATGACGGTGTAACCGCAAATGTTTGTGCCTTTGGATATCATTTTCAGGCCTCCTTTCTTTTCTGGTTTGAATCATAATGATGACTAATAATCTTCGCATTGTTCTTCAATTGCTTTGACAAATCGCTTTGCGGCCATTCGGTCTATTTGGGGATCATTGGTGGCGGAAACATTGGTAAAAAACGTTTCTGTCTCGTAAGGATCATCATATAAGTTTGTGAGTCGGTGCGTGTTGAAGTTAGAATATGCATGGTATTCGTTTTTTACATACCATGTTGCAACATAGATATAGCCATAGCACGATATTTCTCCCCACCACGGTTCCTCACCCTCTGCTTCAACAAGCATTAGATAGTCTCCGTTCAGCACCTCTTGCCATTTAATTTCGCCAGGCCCTATTTCCAGCCTGTATCCGAGATCTCCAGATAGTGTGACAGTATAGTGTTTGTCCTTCTTGAAGATATTTCCAATGCATAATAGTGAAAAATACTGACGGCCGTATTGGCATTGTTGCGTTAGCAAGTCTTCCACTGCACCGGTAGAAGTGGTGTCAAGATGAGAGCTCACAATTTTGCGATAAGCAGCAATGCTGTAATAGCCCTTCGGAAACTGCTTGACAAACATTTCGCAAGCATCTCTATTGTCAATTTCCAATGCTTTATCCCACTCTGTCTGTTCGAATCTCTTTATTCTTTCAATTGCTGTGTCAACAGTAACACATTGGGGATATCTCAAACAGTAATCAAAATAGGCATCATGTGTGTTTTCACGGATCACGGCTTTCCAGTCACGCTGTTGTTCAGCCTTCATTTGAGATGTTTCTCTAAAAACATCAGCCCACTCTTCTGGGTTAATAATGGAAAATCCTTCGTAATCAATATAAGAAATACCACACCCGCCACATTTGTGTTTGCGAATAAATCTGTCGTAATAGTTAGAGTACATTGTGTGCAGATAAAAGAAGTTATCACAAACTTCGTCAACAGATTCCGCTTCTGCAAGGCTGATGTACACTTCGTGCAGTCGTGTCACCATATATTTTGATATAGCCTCCTCGCTGTGCTTGGATTTCGGATATAAACGCAAAAACCAATCGTAATCAATAGAGTTACTACTATACTGTATTTTCTTCCACTCCCATTCTTCGCCTTTTTTTTCGGCATACTGATACGTTAGGATGTTCGTAAGCATTTCGCCTATTGTTGTCGCACTAGTCACCACACTTTCCGGCACTTTGAATCGTATGGCAACATCAATAGAAATGTATTCTACTTCTCTACCCGTCAGTTCGTCGGTAACTGCGTATTTTTCAATGCCATACTCATCCAGTATGTTTTGCAGTTGTTGGTATGGGGTTTGAGGATTACCGGCCGTTGCAATCTGCACCGTGACCACAAGAAGCAGGATGATTCCCGCAAGTTTCGATAAAAGTTTTAAGTTTTTCATAACGGTTAATTTTTTTGATGAATAATTGGGTTTGTTGTTTTGGGCTGGATTGTTTGATTTTTTCATAAAATTGGTTTTTTGTGATGAAATTGTTTATTTGATACATTTGATGTTCAATCTTTATTCATAATAGGGATTGTTCTTGTCGGATGCTGACAGATTCATGCTGTCTCCCAAAACAGCATTGTCGGTTTTTGTAGAAACTGTTTCGGTTTGGTATAAGAATTCTTCCTCGTGTCGTTCTCTATTTTCCTTATGCGCATGAAGAGCGATGATAACAATGATAACGATGGAGAAGAAAACAAAAAAGGAAAAACGAAAATGTTGTTCGGTTCTTTTTTCGTTAAATTTATCAAGCAGATAATTCAACAAGAATGTGCATCCCCAAAAAGCTAAAGAAATCAGAAATATAGTAGATATTTTCATGACTATATGATTTTTTTAATTGAATTGATTAATGATTGTTTTTTTACTGACGCTGAAATTTAGTTTAATGACCAATCAGGATCTGCCTCTTCGAATAGAGTCTGATCGTTTTCCTCTGCTGGTTCCAACAGGATACCATTGAGATGGGTGAGATTATACTCTTCGAGACGACACTGTTCTTCTTCGGTCATGGTGCTCTCTTCCGATACAACATCCCGTTTCGGAGCAGGTCCATAAGTCTCATCTTCAAAATCTGTGGGTTGGCAAAGAAGGATAAAGACGTAGATGGAAAGACCTAAGGAGATAATTGGTCCCAATAAAGGGATAAGGTTACACACGCATCCTACGAAGCAGAGAGCGACGAAACCTCCGAACCCTCTTCCAGAATCATGTAGCCGACGTGAAATGAATGCCAGCCCGCTGATGAGTGCAACTAACGTTATAATACAAAGGAGCACAACACCAACTATTGACAGCCAATGGATTGACTCGCTCCAATAGTCTGGCCTATCGTCGAGAAATAACAATTCGATAAATAACATCACCGAAAGGGCTAAAAGAATTTGATCTGCCACGTAGGCGATCCAAAAAGGTTTACGGGTCATGCGCCCGCGGAAACCAAATAAGAACTGAAAAATTTTACGTGCTTTCATATTTATTAATTTTAGGGGTTAAGTGATTCTTTTTACTACAATAGAATTTCATTGAATTTGATGGAACAAAGATACGTCATCCCACTATCTTCAAAGGTCCTGTTTTTGACTCTTCACTCAGTTCATTGATTTTTTTCTTACACAAAAATCAGAAAGTGCGATGTTAATATAAAATATTGGTAATCATCATGTTACTCCCATATAAGTATAGTGTTTAAAAAACACTATACTTATGATTCATACTTGAAAAAAACGTATTTTTGCAACGTTATAAAACAATGTAATATGAAGAAGAGAAGTCTATTGTTTTTCCTTTTGGGAAGTCTTGCAGCCTTATTGGGTGCCTGCTCCAAAACAGCAGAACCAACCCCTTTCTCCTCATTCTCCGAATATCATTTCAATGACATTTTGACTTCACTGGATTTCGGTTCAGGAGACACGCTCCTTCTTGGGACGGAAAACGGGAAAGTCATCTTTTTCAATACGAGTGATGCCACATCCAAGCAGGAGAAAGTGGGTGATGATCGTGTGTACTTTGTGCGACAAGATTCATTTCCCCAAGGCACTCCTGTCACTTTCGTCGGGGTGAGGAACGAGGGACTCAAAATTTTCAAAGACAACCATTTTTCCAAACCAATCTCCTTGACTTTTGGTTCTAAGGGTCACCTTTACTCCGTTTACAAAGTGGAACGTGAGGGCAACTGGCTGATCTGCGCCACTTCTAATGGACTGGCAAAACTCGACTTGCTCCATCCAGACTCGCTACAAGCCCTATATCCTTCTGTTGTACAGCCAGACTACAAGATTTCTGCCATCCAACGTATCGGTGACACCCTGTATGCAAGTTATGATAAACTAATTCACGTCATATTTTTCAATGACAAGAATGGATCAGACTCTCTGCTACGTATCGACACCTACCCTGATAAAATCCAAAATCTTTACGTTGGCACATTTGGTTCGACAGAAAAACTAATCATCATCCGCAAGGATAGCCTTGTTTGCAAGGGAATGCCAAGCTACGAAAACAGTTTAGGGGTTCATTCCTGCCTGAAAGACCCATCGTCTGATCATCGTTTTCTCCTGATGACTGACGACCGCATCCTGATGGGAAATGATCTTAACCCGGATTCCCTGACTGTGTACCAGCTCACTCTAGCCAATGAACAATATACCCCTACTGCCAACATCATCGCAAAGACAGGCTCTGCCTATTTTATTTCAGGTTCTTCGCTTTGTCAGATTCCGAACCATCTGCCTCAAGAGAAACATATTACTGCCATTGCCGAAAACCATAACTCGCTCTTTACCATAAGCGATCAAAACGGGGTCTATTCCCAAATTGACAAATGGCAATACAAAAGAAAAAATATAGTCGATCCAGAAACTATTAAAAATGAAATCAACCAGGCTTATTTCCTGCAAAACAAACTATGCGTACGGTCTGGTGGTGACGTCTTCTTTCTAGCCGATGGCCACAAAGAAAAGTCTTTGAGAAGCTTATGTCCAGACAAATTCAGCCAAACCAAAATCACACGCATGTACTGGGATTCTTCAGCCAAACAACGTCTCTTCCTCGCTTTTAGAAACGGTTACGCGTATAGTACTGTACAATCAGGCCTGTTGGACACCAAAAGCCTTACATACGACTCCACCCTGCTTTCCGTACAATGCTTTGCACAACCAGATAGTGACATTTTATATATCGGAACGCTGAACGACGGATGTATTGTCAGAGATCTTAAACAAAAGATGTTTGTTGACACCTTATTCCCCCATCGTACAAACATCATGGATATTTTACCTTGCAAAAACATAAAAAAGATGTTCGTTCTTACCCCGATGGCACTCTATGTAGATAGTCTTGGCGTGGACAGTCATGGCAAGGAAGTCCATTATGACAGCATCGAAAACATTCACAACCTTTATATTAACCGAATCCATCCACTGACTTATCAGGACAAAATCTATATTGTAGGTGTTTCACAAATTGGTGGGCTGTATGTATTTGCACAGAACGGCTCACGAATCTCACTTATCGATACCCTTTATCCCGACATACTCTTCTACCCCGATGCCATTCACATTCGCGATAATGAAATTACGGCTGGATCCAGTCTTGGACTTGTGCAGTTTAATTGGGGTATCAACGATGAAACACCACTGGTGCCAATCAAATTGAAAGAACCTTTCTTTGTAAGATGTGGGATCTTCATCAAAAAACATTTGCAATCGGTCGTCAATATCGGTGTTCCCGTCGCTATTATCCTGATTCTCCTTGTTATTTCCCTCACCATTTGGAGTTTGTGCAAAAAGAAAAAAATCGAAGAACTCAACAAACAGAATACTGAACTCGATAGCAAAAACACTGAGCTCTGCAGTCAGAATGACGAACTCAACAGGCAAAACACTAAGCTCAACAAACAAAACACCAGACTCAACAAACAAAATGTAGTACTCAACAAGCAAAACACTGAACTTCGCAATACTAAAGAACAATTCGAAAAAGGACGTGAAGTCATTCGAACAAATGTTTTAGGAAATGATTTATTCAAAGAAGAAAGGAATATCCAAAACTATTCCATGACAGAATCCATTAACAAGTTCAGTGATTATCAAAAGTTTCTGTACTTGAAGGGAAACTTGGTAGATACGATTAACAAAGTGGAGATAAGCCAATATAATTTTTACCATGAGATGCAAAATTGTACTAAAATTGTTCAAGAGAAACTTTGGGAGCCATCCATTCGATTGGACCAACTTGCCCTCCGTAACTGGGTGATACAATATCATCAGGAGCTGTTCGATTTGAACACAAAATATGTATCCATTTTCCGAGAAGAAATCAGCATGCTTTCTGAAAGAATCCACGAGGCCATTTCATTCAGTTCTCGCCGCGATGAGGAAACTCGTGCCATCTATTTGAAAATGTGGGCAGCTGCTCTACTTTTGCTCGAACCATCATTACCGGAGAATTCGGAAGATTCTGTTGACCTGATGAAGGAATTTCAAAAGAAGCAGAAAGAAGAACAAATTATCATTCTCAAATTGATGAAGCCCCAATACTTGTATCCACTTCTCTTCGATGAAGACAAACTGTCTAGGACAAACTTCGACAGGAAAAAGACAAACCTGCTAAATGATTTCGAAGAAATGGGTTCCTACAAAGGCGCTCCGTATGAAACCAGACCGGTTTTCCTATGCGACAACGTGTTTTTAATCAATGCTCTGGAAAGACTACGTAAAGGCTAAAAACGCAACAGCGAAGCCTATAACCGCAAGATTGACGATCTGTATGACGGCGAGAGCATCATCCTTTTCGGTTGTTGGATCAGTTTTTGAAAGCCGTTGTGATTCGTGACGGCTTTTTTTGTAATTTTGCAGCGAAATATTAATTGTTTTGATTATGAGGAAAATAGCTTGTTTATTGTTGGCATCATTTTCACTCTTGTTTTTGTTCTCATGTCATAAAGAGCAAAATGAGATTGAGATTTCTAGAATTATCGAAATACAGGAAAATGCCATAGATGTTTTGAATAGCCTAAGTGTACCCGGACAAAGCGGGGAATCTATAATTAACAATTGTATTCAACAACTTTTATTATATCCAGAGGTCGCTTCTGCCTATGTTCAAGATTTCGACCAGATTGTGATAAAATATAAATCAGGTATCACGAGTGTGATCCTTTTGATTGATGAAACTGAAGAACAAGAAAAAAGAACGTCCCAATCAATTAAATTTAATACCAAGGGAATAAACGATGAGGTTCAGATTACAAATTATAATGTTTTAATTTGGGATTGGTGGTCTGGAAACCATTTTGCTGAAGATTTGCAAAATATTTTTGATGGTTGCAGTGATATAAACTTTAATGTGGTTGTTAAGCAGTACTATGAATGCAATCTACAATCTTTATTTGACTTGACTAACTACGGCTCCATTTACATACATTCACATGGTGGATTTTATGAAAATTCTCACGGAGAAAAAGTATGTTGGTTATTAACAAGGGAAATCGCTGATAATTCTCAAATCGCAGATGAGGATGTTACAAATGAACGGAAAATTTTAGTTACTACTGCTGGCGTGTCAAAAGAGTATGTTAACGACTTAGAAGTCATGAAATTAAGTAATGAGGGTCATTATTGGGCTGTTTCCAATAAATTTATATCGAAATATGTTTCAGGAACTTTTACCAGCCCTTCAGTAGTATATATTGGCGCTTGCCACACTTTCGACAATAGTAGTTTACGAGATGTTTTCATTAATGAAAAAAATGCCTCATATTATCTTGGATTTACCCATGCTGTTACTCAAGGATTTGTTAAGAATAAAGCTATAGAGTTTGCCACTAACATGTTGCAGCAAAAACTTAATGCTGAAGATGCGTACGATGCAATCAACGTAAAAGTTGATGACATAGCTTGGCCAGCTTTATTTTATTGGTATTGGAATGCTGTATTTTCAGACCATATCAATTATGTCCCTCCAAGGGCAATGCTGATAGGTTCTCGCAAAGAAAATCCCACGTATTTTGTAGGCTATGTGGAATGCCCTGCTTTGAGTAAGAGGTGGAAATTGACAGATGCACACTATTTCCCGGCTCCATACCAAAACACCACTCATTTTTCACAATTACAATTTGGCGGTCCTGATTTTCAGATTGTTTATAGATTGTCCAAAATGAATAGTCTGGCAGAGGGAACTTATGATCCATATGTTATTAATGATATTGGTGCTGATACTCTTTGGGAAACTAATTTCTATCCTATGCGCTTTTTAGCGGGGACTTATTCGGGTGTCAACGGTTCTTCTTTTTGGCATGAACCTGAAACACATTATTATTCAATTCGTGGAGGAAAACTAAAATACCAAAAACAAAATAATCTAAACAAATTCACTTTTGATATAATAGGTGACGATGGACACTCTTACCGTGGAGAATTTATTGGAGAAATTCATCAATAGTATTTTTTATTAACATAAAATCAATTGAATATGAAAAATTTAGACACAATTTCAAAAAGAATCCTTGTGATTTCTGTAAGTATTGCAATCGTTGCATTGTCAATTAGTGCATTGCTATTTTCCGTTGGACATGCTTTTGCATCAAACGAAACACCCAAAGTTGATGCCGTCACCAATTGTACACAGACAAATGATAATCTGTATCCAGAATATCAAGCCATTGCAACTCAAAACTCAATCATAATATATAATACGAGAAGCGGTGGTATTTATAATGTGCTATGTCCTGCAAATGGTTATACACTTAATGCTTATGCTAATTGTTATACTGCTACTTCAAAAAAATTTTAGAGTGACTGGGCACGCTTTTAGCTCGAATATCGTCCTATCGTCCTCCTAGCCGCTGCAATTGTTGTCGCGGTATCAAGGTAAACAAAAAAAAAAACGCGGTCAAACAGCATGACCGCGTTTTTTTTTTGTTTTCCACTTTCCCAACGACAGTTTGTTTTGTGCGTACACGCGTAGGAAGCGGAAGGGGCATCGCAAAGCGCAAACCGCGAATTGTACCCAAGTAATACCCAAGTAATACCCAAGTAGTAGCCAAGTTCACCCAAACCCTTTTGACTTGGGTAGGACTTGGGTATGGCTTGGGTAATGCCTGGGAAATACTTGGGTGCTGGAACCTTATGAACAGGTTATGATTCGCTGATTTAGGTTGTCACTTTTGTGTCTTACGACTGATCCGAGTTGACAGGGTTAATCATTTACGACTGCTTTCGGTTGTCGCCAGGCTGTGTTTTGCCTTTTGAGTGCCACACGCTATTCACACACTATTCGCACACTATTCGCACGCTATTCGCACGCTATTCGCACGCTAGCCCTACGCTAGCCCTTCGATAGCCCTTCGATAGCCCTACGCGTGGAGACACAAACGAACAGTGCGTCGCAAGTTACTTGGAAGGAACTTGGAAGTTACTTGAAAGAAGGGGGAGGGATAACCGCAATCGCGACCCGGAAAACGAGGTTCAATAAAAATATTTCAACACCCATGCCGCATATTAATAAATTTCGTATTTTTGCACGAAAATAAAATATAGTCATTATGTCCTTTATTACTGAACGTATTGCATTAGATGGGTTGACTTTTGACGATGTGCTCCTGATTCCGGCATACTCGGAAGTGCTTCCTAGAGAGATTGATTTGAGAACGCGATTCACGCGGAACATCCACTTGAATCTGCCTTTCGTGTCCGCCGCCATGGACACCGTCACCGAGTCGAAAATGGCCATTTCCATCGCCCGCGAAGGCGGTATCGGCGTGATACACAAGAACATGTCTATTGAAGAACAGGCCAAACAGGTGGCTTCCGTCAAACGCGCCGAAAACGGCATGATCAACTCGCCGGTGACCATCACCCCCGAGAAAACCGTGGGCGACGCACTGCGCATCATGGCCGACTACCATATCGGTGGTATCCCCGTGGTGAACGAACACCATGTCCTCGTCGGCATCGTCACCAACCGCGACCTGCGCTTCGAAAAGAACTTCAATCGCAATATTTGCGACGTAATGACCAAAGAGGGACTGATCACGACCTCCCGCGACACGGATTTGTATCGTGCCGCTGACATCCTGCAAGAACACAAAATCGAGAAACTTCCGGTGGTTGACAAGGACGGAACACTCTTAGGATTAATCACTTATAAAGATATCACGAAAGCCAAAGACAAACCGTTCGCATGCAAAGACGCCCTAGGTCGTCTGCGCGTGGCGGCGGGCATCGGCATCACCAACGATGCCGTACAACGCGCCGAAGCCCTCGTGGAGGCAGGCGTGGATGCACTCGTGCTCGACAGTGCGCACGGGCATTCCAAAAACGTCATCACCACCCTGAAAAACATCAAACTCAAGTTCGATTGCGTGGATGTGGTGGTCGGCAACATCGCTACCGGTGAAGCAGCTAAATTGCTGGCTGACAACGGTGCTGATGCCGTGAAGGTGGGTATCGGACCCGGCTCCATCTGCACAACGCGCGTGGTCGCAGGCGTTGGCGTGCCACAACTCAGCGCCATCTACGACGTCTATAAAGCTTTGCAAGATTATGACATACCCATCATCGCCGACGGCGGCATCCGCTACTCTGGCGATATCGTGAAGGCTCTCGCCGCTGGCGGAAGCTCCGTAATGCTCGGCGGTCTGCTCGCAGGCGTGGAAGAATCCCCCGGCACCACCATCCTCTTCAATGGCCGCAAGTTCAAGACTTACAGAGGAATGGGGTCGCTAGAAGCTATGCAGCAAGGCTCCAAAGACCGCTATATGCAGAGCGACGTGGATGATGCCAAGAAACTCGTTCCAGAGGGCATTGTCGGTCGCGTGCCTTACAAGGGTGACCTCTATGAAGTGGTCTATCAGATGGCGGGCGGTTTGCGCTCCGGTATGGGCTACTGCGGCGCAATGAACATCGAAAAGCTGCATGATGCACGCTTCTGCCGCATCACCAACGCCGGCGTGCTCGAAAGCCACCCACACGACATCACCATCACGAGTGAAGCTCCCAACTATTCCAGTGAATCCAAGTAATTTAGTAATCATTAAAAATAATACGTTATGAATAACAAGAATATCATCGTAGGCGTTGACTTTTCCAACAGCTCCATGAACGCTATGCGTCATGCTGTTTCATTAGCCTTGAAAACGGGTGCCGACATGCACCTTGTTTGGGTGAAGACCCCGGGTGTCACCAGAAATGCCGAAAACGGGGGAGATGACTATATCCACAAACTCCAAGCTACCTTAGAGGAATGGAAAGATATGTGCAGAATGGAATCTCCTAATACGGAGGTCAATACGGTTATCTTGGAAGGTAAAGTACATGTGGAGCTTCCCAAATACGCCATCAATTTTTCCAACCCCATCATTGTGATGGGTGCCCACGGTAGTTCTGGCTTCGAAGAGGGATACATCGGTAACAATGCCAACCGCTTAATCAGAGAAACGAAAGTTCCGATTTTGATTATGCGCGAAAACATCGAAATCAAACGCGACCTGCATAATATTTATGCTCCTATCGATTTGAGTTTCGAGACATTGCAGAAGATGCGCTATGCCACCTACTTGGCAAAACGTTTCGCGGCCAAAGTCACTATTGCCGGTATCTATTATCCGAACAATGCTGACACTCGCCACATCATCAACGTGCAAATGCGCCACGCAGCGGACATGTGCGAAGATGCTAATGTGCGCCATGAAATGGTTCCGCTGACCGTTCAAAAAGAATATGTCCAAACCCTTCTGAACCACGCTCACGAGCAGGATGCCAACCTGATCGTCATCATGCGCGAAGAGAGCGAAACCGACTTCACGTCCAACTCCAACATGAACGAGATTCTCAGCACTTCCAAGATGCCTCTGCTGATTATCCCCAACGTACAATCCGCTGGTCTCGGCAGATAATGGGAAAAATACGCAAACGGATACTGCGCGGGGGCAATATGCTTAATCCCACACCTGTTGTGATGGTCTCCTGCGGCAGCACCCTTGATGAATACAATATTATCACTATCGCATGGACGGGTACGGTAAATTCCGACCCGCCCATGTGTTCTATTTCCGTGCGCCCCAACCGACACTCCTACCCTATCTTGAAAAGAACTGGAGCATTCGTCATCAACTTGGTTGACAAAGAATTAACCCCTATTGCCGATTGGTGCGGCGTGCGCTCGGGAAAAAAATTCAACAAATTTTTTGAGACGGGACTTACCCCTATCCGAGCCACCAAAGTGAACGCCCCGATGATTGAGGAAGCACCCGTCAACCTGGAATGCAAGGTCACTCAAGTGATTCCCCTCGGCACACACGACCTCTTCCTGGCAGAAATTGTCGCCGTGCACGTCAATGAAAAACTCTTCTCTGCCAAAACCGATGCCATCGACCTGCAACGCGCCAAACTGGTCACCTATTCCCATGGTCATTACTACGCTTTAGGTGAAAAACTGGGCAAGTTCGGATTCTCAGTTGAGAAAAAATAAGACCGAAGAAACATTTCCCATTTTTTGAGATTAACGTTTCCATGTTCATAAAAATTAGCGAAACATAATAATGGCATAAGAAATACCGTTATTTTTGCAGGATATATTATTTCCTATGATGAAGATTCAAATCTCAAATATCAGAAAAGCATTGTCGCTGCTGTGCATCGTATGCGCACTGCTGATGCCGTCGTATCTGAACGCACAAAATGGGAAAAGCAGTAGTCAGTTAAAAAAGGACAAGCAGAAACTGGAAAACGAGATTGCCAATACACAAAAACTGCTGAAAAAGAACGAATCGAACCAAAAAGCGGCAGTGCAACAAGCCGCATTGCTCCGGCAACAAATCCAGAATCGTGAGAAAATGATCACCACATTGAACTCCCAGATTCTGCAAATGGAGGATGAACAAGAACTCAACGAACAGGAAATTCGTCAATTAGAGAAGCGTTTGGCCTATATGAAGGCTGATTATGCCCAAGTGGTGTACAATGCATACCGAAACCGCCGTTTGATAGACAAAGTGACTTTCATCCTCGCTGCTGACAATTTTTCCCAAATGTTCCGACGTCTGCGCTACTACAGCATCTTCTCCAGAAATGTGCGTGAACAGTCTGAAAGAATACAAAAGACAACCGAAGAACTGGCCAAAAAGAATGAGGAAATCGTGGAAATGAAGAATAACAAATTGACCACGCTTTCCTCTAAAGAACAAGAAATCAAAAACTTGGAGAATGACCGACGTAAAAAAACGCAAAACGCCGAAAAGCTGAAGAAGGAGTCTCAGAAACTAAACGCTGATTTGAAGAAAAAGCAGCAAAAGCGCAAAGAAATTGATGCTGCCATCCAAAAAGCAGTGCAGGCGGAGATCGCCCAGGCCAATGCCGCACGTAAGAAAGCCAAATCATCCTCAAGTGGAAAATCTTCCAAATCTGAAAGTTCCACGGCATCTTCCACCAGTGCCTCATCATCCGCAAAAGCCACGACCACTATCTCCCTGACTCCAGAAGAGAAAACCCTCAACACCTCCTTTATCAACAACAAAGGGAAGCTTCCTTGGCCCGTCGCGAAAGGGGCAAAGGTAAGTGATTTCGGCAATTACCCACACCCCGACGTGCCTTCAGTACAAATAGAAAACCATGGCATTGACATCATGGTAGAGGCCGGCACACCTGTTCGCGCCGTGTTCGAAGGAGTCGTCACGAGCGTGATGAACATCATGGGCACCACTGTGGTAATGATTCGACATGGTGAATATCTCACTGTATATCAAAACCTTTCGTCAACAAATGTAAAGAAAGGTGACAAAGTCTCCACAAAACAGACCATCGGTGCCGTAGCCAAGAGCCAAAGTTCCGACACGCACGAACTACACTTCGAAATTTGGAAGAACGACCGCTATGTCAATCCAAACGAATGGTTAGCCAGAAAATAGGGAATTATGATTATCAAAACCGCTGAATATTTGCAAAGCGAGGCCGATTGGCGAAAATGCCCCGCCCCAAATCTGCCCGAATACGCTTTCATCGGACGTTCCAATGTGGGAAAATCGTCCCTCATCAACATGCTGGTGAACCGCAAAAGTCTGGCCAAAACATCCTCACAGCCAGGAAAGACACAGACTATCAACCACTTCCTGATCAACAAGAACTGGTATCTCGTGGATTTACCTGGTTATGGATATGCCAAAACCTCAAAAACCAACCGTGCCAAATGGGGGAAAATGATTTCAGACTACCTCCTCTTTCGAGAGAATCTTCAGTTGGTTTTTGTATTGGCAGATGCACGATTGGAACCGCAACAGATTGATATTGACTTTATTAACAACTTAGGGGAACAAGGGGTTCCCTTCGCCATCATCTTTACCAAAACCGATAAAGTCTCCAGCGGGAAGTCCATGAGCAACATCCAAAAAATGAAAAACAAACTCTCTGAAACGTGGGAAGAACTTCCCGACATGATGAAATCTTCCGCTATCTCCGGGACAGGGCGGGATGAAATCCTGGACTTCATAGAGCAAATTAACGATAATTATCACGCTATAAAATAGACACTTATGCAAAAAATCATCTATCCAATTATAGTCATTGCCTTGGTCTTGACATGCAGTTGTTGCAAAACCTCCAAAAAAAATGTGAAAAGCAATAATTTTCCGCTAATTAACACTCAATGGATGCTGGAATCCATCGAAGGTGAGGAAATTGGAACTGATTACGCTTTGCGTCCGTTCATCAAATTCGATTCCAGTTACAACGTCACAGGCTCTTTAGGCTGCAACTCCTTGTTCGGCACCTATTCGGTCAATAAAAAGGATAAAATGACCATCCATTATACAGGTTCCACGAAACGCCTTTGCCAGAAAATGTCTGTGGAAAGAAATTTCATCAATGCCTTGAAAAAGGATATCAACAGATATGAAATCAAGGGAGATAAGCTCATCTTATACTCTGAAGACAAGGAAGTTATAAGTTTCAAAGGGGTTGATTTGGATACCGTGGAATAAGGCTAAAGCATCGGCTGACACACCAATGTGTCAGGCAGATTCTTCATACAAAAACGATCCGTCAAAGGCAGAACAATGATTCTGTCTTTTTCTTTATCACCTGTGCCCAAATCCATGTCGCATTGGAATGTCACGTGGGAACTGGTAGGGAGAAATCCAAAAGTAGCATAAAAATCAATCAACGAAGGTTCGCCAGGTATCAGGAAAGAAAACTGTGCACCCATTTCCTTGCATTTTTCTAGCATTTTACGAATCAATCGACTAGAAATGCCCTGATGTTGAAACGCTGGATCGGTGGCAACCCCATAAAAGTATGCGCCCAAACCCATTTCGGTATGACAGGGGACCATAAACGCCATCGAGACCACCTTTCCATCCACTTTTTCTGTCACCGAACAGGAGTAGAAATAATATCTTGAAAGAAAAGGATAGATCGAGGGATCGTCTTCGCTAAAACATTTGTTCCAGATTTCCACCATATCACGGATTTCGGAGGTCTTCTTCAACGCAGTGGTCTTATAGGCAAGATACGCAGGTTCGTAGGAAAGCTTTGACTTCCGCAAACCAGGCATTCCCAAATCCTCCTCTCTATTGATGTAGATATATTGTTCTGGAATATGTCGCGCAAACTGATGGTTAATCATCTGATAAATACCCTCATAGCGAATATCTCCTTTCTCCACATGCGTACAAAAAACATGGTCATTGACTGGGGAACCATAGGTAAACGCAACCATTCGATTATCCACATACAAGGCACCCCCAAGAAGCTCCAACTCCTCAAAATGCTGAAAAGCCAAATGGATGGTGTGATACTCCGCGAGAGCCGATTCATCCTGATGATGTTGAGTTATCCATTCTTCTTCCAAGCGAAGGCAATCGGCGATGTTATCGCGCGTGATAGGCTCATAATGAAAAGAATACAACGACTTGAACTTGTTTACATGATTACGTTTCTGGGCGTATTTGCGACCCTTGAGTGTGCGTAAATCCTCCGCCCGGTAGATGTAATCCGCAAAGTCGCGATTGCTGTCAAAGACAAAATCATCTGGATATTGTTGCTGAAGGAGCTTGCATTCTTCGTCGCTGAGACCCATCAGTGAAAGCGGTTGGTCATTGTTTCTCGCATCTTCCTCCAAAAGCGGAATAATGTCGGAGTAATGAGGGTTATCATTTGGAGAAAAAGGAATATATCCCGCCTTTCGTTCGCCGTTAATATGCGCCCGGACGACTATCCAGCCATTCGCTTCGGCCCATTGGGTGTGATAGTAGTGCTGCCAACAGAACTGATTGGTGAACGTGCGGTCGCAAGTCTGCGAATGTTTTCTCAGATAAGGGAGCATTATTAACCGATGCTGAACATCAAAGGGTTGAAAGACAAGATGTTTGGTCATAAACAGAAAAAAATTGACCTCTTTCGCGAAGAAAGAGGTCAGTTAATATATATATAGTCCTTAATTATCTGCCTTTGCCTTGAATTTGGCTACCCACGCGTGACATTGCGCAACGGAAGCCGATATAATCCGTAGCTTCATCCTCATCCAAATAACGTCTTGTACCTGGTGAAGACCAATAAGGGATATCTTTCCAAGAACCGCCCTTATAGACACGTGCATGGTCGCTGACAAGTGAATAGTCGTAGTTTGCAGCGGTCTTAGCATACATCATATCTGTAGCCTCAGTGTTAGTAGTAGCGTTCTTCCAGTCATCCATATTTTTTAGAGACTGCCAGTCACCATCCAAGTAGTTCTTGTTATCGGCAGCGCGGTAGTTACGGCGTCTGTCGTTCTTGAAGTCAGACACGGGAACCATCGGAATCTTACCTACGCTATCGCGTTCTGCGACGGTACCGTCTTCCAACAGCTTCTTGGTTTCGAAGTAGTTACCACGGAACGGATTATATTCGGTCACATCATCGTGAGAGGTTTGTCTATAGACGTCCATCACCCATTCGGAGACGTTACCGCCCATTTGATACAAGCCATAATCGTTAGGCCAATCGGAGTTCACCTCTTTGGTGTAGAAACCGCCGTCGTTCAATGCGCTGGCGACACCCATATAGTCACCGCGTCCACGACGTACATTATTCATATAAGCGCCATAGTATTTCTTGTCTTCGGTACGAAGTTGAGAGCCGTTCCACGGATAGACTTTACGTTCTAACACGCGCTCATTCAACGTATTACCGATAGTACTATAAGCAGCATACTCCCATTCAGCCTCGGTAGGCAGTCTGTATTTCGGCAGGAGGATACCGTCTTCCATCTTCACGTTGCGGTATTCACCGCTGGAGATGTATCTAAGACGTTTTTGGCCTTCAGCTTCGTAAGACTCGTAAGTCAAGTAAGCGTCGGTATTGAAATAGCCTTCTGCTGAGGGGGTTTCTGCGAATTCGATATAACCGCGATCCACGAGAATTTGTTCATTGACACGGTCAGTACGCCAAGCAGCGTAGTTGGTGGCTTGCAGCCAGTTCACACCCACAACGGGATAGTAACGATAAGCGGGGTGACGGAAATAGTTTTCCACCATCGGTTCATTGTATCCCAAACGGTCGCGCCAAACGGCTTCATCAGGAACAGCATTATCGTAAACCACTTTCAAGTCTTGAGGGATGAAGACGCGTTCGAGCCAATAGAGGTATTCGAGGTAATCGACATTGGCGATTTCGCACTCATCCATGTAGAAAGAGGCGACAGACACGCGGCGTTGGGTGTTATTCCAATCCTTCATCACATCCTCTTCCATTTGGCCCATCACAAAGGAACCACCTTCGATAAACACGAGGCCCGGGCCAGTAGCTTGCTCTTCGAAAGGCGCCACTTCAAAGCCACCGTTCTTGGCGTCATTGTAATTCCAACCGGTAGTGGCGGATTTCTGCTTTTTACAAGAGGACATTCCAAGCAGCAACGCTACCATGACAAATAATCCTAAAAATCTTTTTGCTGTATTCATTGTTATAATTGATTTTCTTAATTGATGTTAAATGGTTAGAAAGAGGGACATTTGAGGTCTTTCAGTGCCTTGCGTTTGTTGGGGCAAGGAAGCAGTAATTGCAAAGACACTTCGTGGGCACCGCCGGAGTAGTTGGCGAGCTTGCTGATGGTGGCATCGTAAGAATAGGCAATTTTAAACCATTCATATTCCACGCCGAACATCACAATGAAAGCATCCATATTATGATAAGAGATGGGTTGGGTGATAGCCACGCCATTGGTATCGGTCCCCATGAACATTTCGCCCTTGTAGGTCAAACCATGACGGAGCCACATACCAACGGTGAACGGATAGAAATTCAGGTAGAAACCTTCACTGAAGTAATTAAAATTCTGTTGATGTTGATAGATGAAATTCGGGCTGATAGAGATATCGCCGAAGGAAGTCTCTTTCTTACTTTTACGTTTCAAATCGAAGTAACCACCTACGTGGGCAGTCCATTTCACGGGACGGTAGTCATAAGGTCCCAAACCGTTAGAGATAAAACCTTTAGCACCAAGGATGGGGACGATGTGATGAGCGGCCACGCCGAAATAGAAATGCGGGGTGTAGCCCAAGAAACCGGCAGCCATGTCGAAGGAGTGAATCGTCAATTGGCCGGGTTGGACTTCAGCAGTTTGATAGACAAAACCGTATTTTGGGTCGATCATATCCGGGAAGGTGAGTTTGTCCCAGTTGAGTCCGCGGTTTTCGTAAGTGGCTTGCAAGGCAAAGCGCATATTGAAATTTTTGGAGACCTTCAACTTGAAAGAGTACATCACACTCGCCGTATAGGTATTGATAATGCCGCCTTCGCCTGCCCGGTCGCCGAACAACAACACACCAACACCGCCCGAGAGCTTGTCAAAATGTTCGTCGTAAGATGCGGTATAGGTCATGAATGTGCCAGGCAATGACGGCCATTGGTCGCGAAAATGGAAAGCAAGGCGCGGACATACGTTAGTTCCCGCAAACGCCGGATTCAAATACAACGGGTTGGCATAATATTGCGAAAACATAGCATCCTGAGCCGTTGCACGCAACCCTGCAAACGCCAAAACTACGGTTAATATAACTGCAATTCGTTTTTTCATATCATTATATTTATAGCGGGCAAAGATACAAAATTATTAAACGTTCCTACTCCTCTTTTTGTTACAATTTTTCTACAATATTTCTAACGACAATTCGTTAGGAAAATTGTGTTTTCTTTTTTTAAATAAACGAATAATGAATAAGAAATCTTGGGTACTATTTAATATTTTTCTTTTGGTTTTTATTCAACTTGTTGATATTCAAGCTCAAACAATCCAAAAAAAAATCAATTTTCATTGGAATGAACCCTTCTCATATACTACATACAGTGGGTTCAAATCCGATTTTCTTTCCTTTGACAACGCTATATATCGTAACGACTACCCTACCCTCCCTCTTTTTTATGAAATGATTCCTGTTGAAAACTTTTTTAAAAATTATGATGTCAAGATCGTGGCCCAAGAGTGGGAAAACATGAACGCAAATGACTGTAGCTTAATACCTTCCAACTTCCATCAAAAGCAAATCCAGTTCGAAATCAACTCCGCATACGAAGGAAAGAATGCTTTTACCTTACTTTCCTTTATTCCCATCGTTGAAACGGCTTCTGGTCAATATAAAAAATTGATTTCCATCACTTTATCTATTGAAGGCAAACAACCTGTATCTTCTAAGGGAGCGAAAGGATATGCCACCAAATCCGTTTTGTCATCTGGTCAATGGTTCCAGTTTTCAGTTTCTCGGACAGGAATTTACAAAGTGACCTATCAAGATTTGGTCAATATGGGAATGTCAACACCTATCAGCTCTTCGCAATTGGCTGTTTTCGGGAATGGCGGGATGATGTTGCCTGAAGCAAATTCCGCAAAACGCATTGACGATTTGCGGGAGTTGCCCATTCTGGTGTCGGATGGAGGTGATGGCATCTTCAATGAGAACGACTATTTCCTTTTCTACGGCCAATCGCCGCATCGCATCAGCTATGACTCATTATATCAACAATTTAAGCACGATTACAACATCTACTCCGATGCGTCTTTCTACTTTGTCACGCAAACCTCAGGCATTGGCGAGAAAAAACGCATACAAACCGTTAACAATGAGAATCTTAATGAAAATTTATCCGTTCAAGATTTCACCTATTTCGACTTTTTTGAAGAAGACCTTTATAACCTTTGTGAATCAGGAAAAAACTGGTTTGGTGAACGTTACGACATCACACTGAACTCTACGCACTCGTTTCAACTTCCTGGCAACCCTATTGGAACCGGACACATCCGAATTCAGGCTGCTTCCGCCTCCAGTACATCCTCTTTACTTCAGGTTAGCGTGAATAACAGCAACATTGGAAATGCTTCATTATCTGGCGTTTCCAGTCCCTATTTGGCATCCATTGCCAATCGGAGCCTAACCTTCACTCCCTCATCGAAAGATTTGAACATCGGCATCTCCTACAACAAGCCAACCACTTCATCTTCAGCCTATTTGGATTGGATTGAGCTAGAAATACCTTGTACGCTGACACTTAGAAACGGGATGACCTCTTTCCGGAATCCTTCTACGGTGGGCAACGGCAATATCACAAGATTCATTATCGTCGGTGCTTCAACGTCAGTATCCGTTTGGGATGTCACCGATCCCGCGCAAACGGTTAGATATGCACTCACTGCTGACGGTCAAGGTGCGCATTTCAAAGCTTCCACGGATGTGTTACGGGAATTCATCGCATTTGATGGTTCCAACTATCTGTCCGTTAACCCATTGTCATCTGTTGGAAATCAAAATCTTCACGCCACTGGAAATGTAGATATGGTGATTGTAGCTCATCCCGATTTTCTATCGCAGGCAAACCGTTTGGCACAATATCGTGCTGAAAACGATGGTTTGAGCGTTAAAGTGGTCACGCCACAGCAGATTTACAACGAGTTTTCGAGCGGTTCACAAGACCCGATTGCCATTCGCGACTATATGAAGATGATATATGACAGGACTAGCAAATCCTATCCGAAATATCTTCTGCTGTTCGGTCGCCCTAGTTACGACTACAGAGGACGTGTCAACGGGACAGCCATATATGTTCCTAACTACCAATATCTTTCAAAAGACAAAATCTCTGATCTCTATCAATATTCCAACGATGATGTATTAGGCTTATTGGATGATAATGAAGGACTTAACGGTGCCGGATTGGTAGATATCGCTATCGGTCGTTTCCCTTGCAACAGCACGACACAAGCGAACATTGCTGTGGATAAGAGCATTCGTTACAGTGAAAAACGCAATTTGGTGAGCGAGAACTCCTCACAAATCTCCAATTTCGGGGACTGGCGGAATATCATGGCTTTTGTGGCAGATGATGAGGAGCGTAACGATTTCATGAACAGTGCGGAAACATTTTACAACATCGTTAGTGACAACAATCCTAATATCAATTTCGACAAGATCTATCTAGATGCCTATCAGCAAGTTTCCAACGCCGGAGGCCAACGTTACCCCGATGCGGTCACGGACATCAACAACCGCATGAACCGTGGTTGCATCTTTTACACCTACATCGGCCATAGCGGCAAAGACGGTTGGGCAGCGGAACGCGTGCTTGAAAACTCGGATATCAACAAATGGACCAACAAGTACAATATGCCCGCGCTGCTATCACTTTCGTGCACGTTTGCCTATTACGACCGTGAAATCCAGTCGCCGTCAGATTTGATTTTTTTCAACGACAATGGCGGTGCCGTGGCTGTTATCGCGGCCACGCGCGAAGCTTGGTCAGTCTCTAACCACAACTTTGGAAAATATCTTTTCGAGCTGATGTTCACCAAAGATGAAAACGGCAACTTCTACTCTGTCAGCGATTTAGAGAGAAGAGCGAAAAACAGGCGCTACCAGACATCATCCGCTTATACAGATTTGTCCATGATGGTCACCTACGGCGATCCTTCATTAAAACTTTCATTACCTACATATAATATACTTACGGATTCCATCAATCATGAAGTGGTGGGCAGTGTCATTGACACCGTACGCGCCCTCTCAAAAGTGACGATATGCGGCCACATAGTAGATGATAACTCACAAATTATCAACAGCTTCAATGGAACGTTGTTCCCTTCAGTGTATGACAAAAAAATCAAGACCAAGACGTTATTCAACGATCCTGACCCCCGCTCGCAACCTTTTGAGTACGAAGTACAAAAGAGCGTATTGTTCAAGGGCAATGTTTCGGTAAAAAATGGCCGGTTCCAATTCTCGTTTTACGTGCCAAAAGACATAGACTACAGTTTCGGGAATGGTCGCATCAGCTATTATGCACGCACGGAAAATGTGGATGCCGCGGGTGTGTTCACGGACTTCATCATCGGTGGAATGGACACTTCCGGCATCGAAGACCACGAGAATCCTGAGATTGAGCTGTACCTCAACGATGAAAATTTCGTCAATGGGGGCATTACGACGACCAATCCCGTGCTAATTGCCAAGATTTCCGACAATTTCGGAATCAATACGACAGGCAATGGCATCGGGCATGACCTAACTGGCGTTTTGGACCACGCCACGGGCAACAAAATCATTCTGAATGACTACTACCAAACCGAAAAAGACAGTTTCAACCGAGGAATTGTTCGCTATCAACTGCAAGATTTGAAACCAGGCGAACATTCTATCAAGGTACGGGCATGGGATGTCAATAACAACAGCAGCGAACAAGAATTGATGTTCAAAGTGGTCAGTGAGGACAAATTCCAGTTGATCCATGTACTCAATTACCCGAATCCGTTCACCACGCACACGGACTTCTATTTCGAGCACAACCAGTCAAGTGGCACTTTTGACATTCAAGTGCAAATTTACACTATTTCCGGACGGTTAGTGAAAACTATCTACGATACACAGGTGATGGAAGGCAATCGTTGCCGCGCCATCTCATGGAATGGTTTGGATGATTTCGGCGACAAACTGGCGAAAGGTACTTATTTGTATCGTATCCGTGTGAAGAATGAAGATGGGAAAACGGCAGAAGCCATAGAAAAGCTAGTGATATTATAAAAAATGCTTTTTATAACCCACTGAATAACAACCCTATATAAATCATTACGTTTGAAAGAAAATTTTTTTGAGGTTTTTATATAATAAAACATGCAATGACACGTTAAGGGATAGATTTTTTTTTGAATAATAAATAAAAGTACGTATAAACTCAAAAGAACAAACCACTTATGAAAAAAGCAGCATCTATTTTGTCTGTCATGATTTTTCTGTTTACGATGCAGAGTTATGCTCAGGTAAATCCTCTGGGTCAAGACATTAATGCCATCACTACGGCTGTACCTTTCCTCTCCATTGCGCCAGATTCACGTGCAGGTGCCATGGGTGACATCGGCTGTGCAACCTCTTCCGATGGCAACTCCCAAAGCTACAACCCCGCAAAATATGCTTTCAACAAAAACCAATTCGGTTTCAGTATTTCTTACAGCCCTTGGTTGCGTAATTTGGTGAATGACATCAACTTAGCATATCTTACGGGTTATTGGAGAATCACCGATATGGACGCTATCGCCATGTCTTTGCGCTATTTCTCTTTAGGTAATATCGAATTCATGGATCCCAATGGTGAATGGATTAGTACGCAGAAGCCCAACGAATTCGCCATTGACTTCTCCTATTCACGTAAGTTGATTGACCAGCTGTCCATTGCTATCACACCGCGTTTCATCTATTCCAATTTGACTGCAGGTCAGTTCGTTGGCGGTGAAGAGACGAAAGCGGGTTTAGCGGGTGCCGCTGACATTTCTTTGTTCTATGAACAAGATTTCAAGGTCAAAAAAATGAACAACAGCACATTGCGTGCAGGTTTATGCATTTCAAATATCGGTAACAAGATGTCCTATTCATCTGGAACATTGCGTCGTGACTTCCTGCCCACCAACTTGAAGCTGGGTATTGGTTATGAAATGGATTTCGACGGATATAACAAATTGACTGTCAACGGTGAAATCAACAAACTGTTGGTTCCCACGAATCCTATTTACCAAACAGACAGCATGGGTCATATCGTTTACAACGAAGCAGGAGATCCTGTCATCGCCTACGGTATGAATCCTGATGTTTCTGTGCCTCAAGGTATGATTCAGTCGTTCTACGATGCTCCTGGTGGTTTCCGCGAAGAGCTGCGCGAGGTTATGTTCGCCGTAGGTGCCGAATACAGTTACCGCAGTCTTTTCTTCTTCCGCCTCGGCTTTTTCCACGAAAGCCAATACAAAGGCAATCGTGAGTTCGTTTCCATCGGCGCAGGTCTCAAATACACCGTTTTCGGCTTCGATGTCTCCTATTTGATTGCTACCAGACAATACCACCCGCTGGCTAACACACTGCGTTTCACGTTGAATTTGGACTTCGTTTCCACGAACAAGAATGAAATCAAGCAACAAAACAGATTCAACTAATTGGGTATGAATGATTTTCGCGTAGGCTTCGGCTACGATTCTCATAGATTTGCCCCCGATAGACCGTTGGTTATTGGGGGCATTGTCATTCCTTATCATCTTGGATTGGCGGCCCATTCTGATGGAGATGTGCTGATCCATGCTGTGTGCGATGCCCTTTTGGGCGCCGCCGGACTTCGCGACATCGGCACTTGGTTCCCCGACACCGATGCCACATGGAAAAACGCCGACAGCACCCTGCTTTTGGATAAGGTGGTAGAAGTTGTCACTTCCAAAGGATGGAAAATCAACAACTTGGATTGCACCCTCATTTTGGAAGCCCCGAAAATGAAACCGCACATCGAGATGATTATTGAAAGATTATCCCATATTCTGCAATGTGAACCGGAACGCGTGGCAGTAAAAGCCAAGACAAACGAAAAGATGGGCTTTACGGGGATGGGAGAAGGTATTGCCGCCACCGCCGCCGTCAGTTTGGTGAAATAGTTGGCTGTTAGCCGAGTATTTTAAAACCAATAGCCAAAGGCTAAATATCCAGTAAATCAAGGGGATGCTTGATGATATACTGTGCCCCGGCTTCTCGTAGCTCTTCCAACGGTCGATAGCCCCACAGCACCCCAACCGCAGTAACTCCAGCATTATGCGCCAGAAGCATATCCGTGGCGGTATCGCCAATGTGAATGGCCTCTTTAGCCTCGCAACCCACGTGGCGTAGAATATCGTACATGATTTGTGGGGCCGGTTTCACAGGAACACCTTCGCGCTGACCAAAAAGCGCATCGAAGCGGATGGTGGGAAAATATTTGGTCATCAGGGGTTCCACGGCAATATTCGCTTTGTTCGTGGCCACGGCAATTTTTAATCCACGCGATTTCAACTCTGTCAACAATTCTGTAATTCCTTCATATACAGTTGTTTTATCCTCCATGTGAATTCGATAGTAATCCAAAAACTCTTGTTGACATTTTGTTATTTGCGAGTCGTTCAGTTCCTCTGGCGGCAAAATCCGCTCTATGAGTTTACGCATACCATCGCCTACAAAATAGCAATAAGCATCCACCGGATATGTCTGAAAACCATGCTGTTGCAGCATCCAATTGGCGGAATCCGCTAAATCCTCCAACGAATTAAGCAAAGTTCCATCCAAATCGAACACGACTAATTTCTTGGAATATATCATCTGAAAAAAGAATCGTTTTTTTGAGGCGGCAAAGGTACAATTTTTTCAAGATTCACAAAAAAAACGTACTTTTGCACCCTAATTTTTGAATATGTTAAAGATAGAAGATTTACACGTATCCATCAAGGATAGAGAGATATTGAAAGGCGTGAATTTGG
>CAMKLG010000004.1 GCA_946413585.1 uncultured Bacteroidales bacterium | reverse complement strand
CTCTACCACTGAGCTACAACGGCTGATTTTTTTGCTAAAAAAAGAACGTTTCCTTGTATCGGAAATAAGGTGTGCAAAAATACATTTTTTTTTAATTCTACACGCAGTTGTGTAATTTTTTTTATTTTTCTTGTAACTTATTGATTACCAGTGTTAAACTGTCTCGCCAATAGGGGATTTCTATCCCTGAAGCCGCTTTGATTTTGCATAAATTGAACACAGAAGAGGCAGGACGCCGCGCTTTTGCCGGATAATCCGACGATGGAATGGCCTCCACGTGACACTTCAAACCACCCTTTTCCATGATTGCTTTGGAGAAGTCAAACCAGCTGCAGACCCCCTCGTTGGCAAAGTGGTAAATTTCTGTTCCGGAATGGTTCACTCCGTTTTCCATCAGGCGGAATATGACCCTGGCTAAGTCGCCAGCATAGGTCGGACCGCCAATCTGGTCGCAAACCACACGCAAGTTCTCTCGTTCCGCACCCAAACGCAGCATGGTTTTCACGAAATTGTTGCCATATTCAGAATATAGCCACGATGTCCGGATCACGACTGCCTGGCAACCGCTCTTTTGGATTGCTTGTTCTCCCGCCAATTTGGTAGTGCCATATACTGACTTCGGTGCAGGTGTGTCATTTTCTTCGTGCGGTTTGCTTGAATCGCCTGAAAAAACATAGTCTGTGGATATGTGGAAGAGGCTCAAGTCGTGTTTTTTTGCCGCATTCGCCAAATGAGCCACTGCCGTGCAATTGATGCGGTAAGCATTCTCTTCGTCATCTTCCGCTTTATCCACTGCCGTATATGCGGCCGCGTTTATAATGACGTTGATGTGATTATTAATAATATATTTGTCTATCGCTACTGCATCCGTGATGTCCAATTCTGCTACATCAGTGTAGAAGAAGCAGTATTTGTCTTGATATTCCTTTGCAAGGTCGCGCAGGCAATTGCCTAATTGCCCGTTGGCACCAGTGATGAGAATGTTGTACATGGGGTTGATGGGCTAAGGTTTAAGGTTTAGGGGTCAAAGGTTAAGAAATGGTAGAGACGATGTGCACATCGTCTCCACAAATTACACTAATTCAATAGATTCCCGGAACTTTGGCACGTAAGCTTGTTTGAAACCTGCGTCCTTCAAATGTTTTGCGTAGGCGTCACGCGCGTCGTTCTCACCGTGTACGACGAAGATCTTCTTCAACCGTTTGTTTCCCTTTTGACAAGAGAGATACTTTATAAGTTCTTTATAGTCGGCATGGCCGGAGTAGGCATCGATGCGGGCAAGTGTGGCACGCACCTTGTATTCGTTGCCGAAGATGGAGACCTTCTCGTCGCCGCGCATGATCTTTGCACCTAATGTGGTCGGGGCACAGTAGCCCACGCACAGGATAGTGGTTTTGGGATCTTCGATGTTGTTGGCCAGGTGGTGTTTGATACGCCCGGCCTCCATCATGCCAGAGGCGGATATGATGATGCAGGGACGGTTGTGTTCGTTCAGTGACTTGGAATCGTCGATGGTGCGCACGTAGGTCAGTTTGTCGAAACCGAATGGGTCTTTGTTCTCTTCAATGAACGCACGCATCTCTTCGTTGAAGCATTCGGTGTGCAGTCGGAAGAGGTTTGTGGCGGAGCATGCCAACGGACTATCGACGAAACATTCGATATCGGGCAGGTCGCCGGCAAGTTCGAGGCGGTGTAGCGTATAGACAATCTCTTGTGTCCTGCCGATGGCGAACGACGGGATGAGCAGTTTACCCTTGCGTTTTGCGCATGCATCGCGCACCACGAGCATCAAATCCTTGTCGGCTTCGTCGAGCGTGGAGTGCAGACGGTCGCCGTAGGTGGATTCGGTGATGATGTAGTCGGCGTATGGGAAAGGTTGCGGATCGGGCAGGATGCGCTTGTCGTAACGGCCCACATCGCCGGTGTAGCACAGCGTGCGGGTTTTGCGCCCTTCCTTGAAGGTGATGTAGATAGCGCTGCTGCCCAACATGTGACCACTGTCGATGAATTCGATGGCCACTTTCGGGGTGATGTTGAAATGCAGCCCGCGAGGGACACTGATGAAAAGTTGCATACAATCCACCGCGTCCTTCTCGTTGTAAATCGGTTCGATGGGTGTCTTGCCCACGCGCTCCGTCTTCTTGTTGAACTGTCGGGCATCGGCCTCTTGGATGCGGCCTGAGTCGGCGAGCATGATGGCGCAGAGGTCGCGAGTGGCAGGTGTGCAGAACACCTTGCCGTGGAAACCTAACTTATATATATATGGTATCAATCCGGCGTGGTCGATATGCGCATGCGAAAGCAGCACAATGTCGATCTTGGTCGGGTCGAAACCCAAATCGCGGTTCATGGCATCGGTCTCCAGACCTTTACCTTGATACATACCGCAGTCTAACAGTATTTTGGTACCGTCCTGCGTGGTGAGCAGGAACTTGCTGCCGGTGACCTCTTCGGTCGCACCTAAAAAATCGAGTCTCATGGGGTCTATTTTTTCTCGTGATTGGGCCAGACATTACGCCAGCCATAGAAAAAGCCGAGGTGGTAGCGTGCCGCGAAGTAATAAACCACGTGACGGAGCTTGCCCAACGGCAGATATAAGAACAGTAAAATGCTACTTATATAATATATTGTATTTACAGCGCTCACGGTGGAGAAAAGCATGTTGAGTGTTGTCATCAACAGGAAAAGGGTAACCAAGCCTGTGGAAATGAAGTCATCGGGCATGGAAAGCACCTTCAAGTCTTTGGAAAGCAGTCTTCTGAAAAAGAGAATGAGGCCGCAGATTGTAGCTATTGCGGGCGGAATGGCGAGAACCCAACGCCAGCAACTTCCTTCAATCCAGCTGTTGAAGAATGGGAAGAAGGATAGCACGAAGAGAAGCAGACAGGTGAATACACCGATATGGAACAGTATTCCCGTTGCATAAGAAGGCAAATGCAGGTATGCCGACTCCTTCTCCTGTGGCATCATCGCGCGGGTGTTGGCGTAAATTACACCCTCTTTCACGCTGCCGCTCGGCTCCGACTTGTCCTTCGGGGCACCCAAGCGCACAATCTTGACGAAATGAGCCAATAAACTAACAATGCAATAGAGTGTTGCTGCTATTGCTAAATATTGCATGGTACTCATAACTTTAGGTTTAGAGTTTAGGGTTTAAGGTTTAGGGTTTAGAGTTTAAGGTTTAGAGTTTAAGGTTTAGAGTTTAAGGTTTAGAGTTTAAGGTTTAGGGTTTTTGGTTAGTAGCTGTTGGCAAATATATTGTACCAAAAGCCAAAGGCCAAAAGCTAAAAGCCAATGTTAAACGCAACCTTCGGGTTTGGGGAGGCCGGCGACTCGGCAGGCGCCTCTCGCGGGACCGAGCGGGAACAGTTCGTAGATGTCCTTCAGTTTCAGATTGGCGGTCTTGCAGATGGTGCGGACCATCGGGGCGATGCCTTTTTCCTCGTAGTTGGCGCGGATGCAATCCACCACTTTCCAGTGATTCTCCGTCATCTCCGTGATACCGTCGGCTTTGGCGATCTCCGCAGCCAGCTCCTTGTTCCATTCTTCGGGATGGATCATGAAGCCGTCGCCGTCCATCTCGTAGGTTTTGTTATTGAATTCGATATTTGCCATAATGATATTTTTTTAGAGGCGCAAAGATACAATTTTTTGGGTTACGTGGTTGAGAGTTGAGTGTCGAGGGAGTAGGAGATCAAAAGTCAATGTCGTAAATCAAAGTTCGTTAACCACCTTATTAATAGTTTCTGGGAAATGGCGATGTTCTAGTTGGTGGATTTTGGTTTCAACCGTCTCCAGTGTATCTCCTTTTTCAATATGGAAAGAGAATTGGTCGATGATTTTGCCTGTATCGACTCCTTCATCGACAAAGTGGATGGTGATGCCGAAGACTTTCACGCCGTAGTTGTAAGCGTCGGCGATGCCATGGGCACCCGGGAAAGAGGGCAGTAGGGCAGGGTGGAGGTTGATAATGCGCATGGGGTATGCCTCAAGCAAGGTTTTGCCGATGATGCGCATGTAGCCGGCCAGCACGATGTAATCGACCTGGCGGTTTTTCAGTTCAGTCAGGATGGCCTGTTCGTAGGCGGCCTTTCCGGCAAAGTCCTTCGCACAAAAAGTGAACGCGTCAATGCCGTGGGCATTGGCGCGTTCTACTGCTTTGCTTGAAGGATTGTCGGATACCAAAAGTGCGATGTCGGCGTTCAGAACTTTCTGATTTACAGCTTCGATGATAGCTTGGAAGTTGGAGCCGAAACCGCTGGCGAAAACGGCAATCTTCTTCATGGATTACTTTTTGTTAGGACATTTATCTTCTTTTTGGCAACCATTGCCTTCTTTTTGGCAACCTTGCTTCTCACCTTTGCAGCAACCTTTGCCTTCGCCTTTTTTGCAGCCACCGCAGCAGCCCATGTTGTCAAAAGCAGCTTTTCTCTCGTCGAGTGTGAGTTTGTCCCAATTGTTCATAGCAGCTTCGAAAGCGGCCTTCTTTTCTTCCTGAGCCTTTTTCATTTCCTGCATTTCATCGTATTTGGCTTTGCGTTGGTCGAGCAACTCAGCCTTGCGCTCGTCAGTGATGTTTTCCCAATTCTGCCAATCTTCAGCGGCTTTCTTGCAAGCTTCCATTTCAGCTTTCTGCTCTTCGGTCATTTCCTTGCAGCAGGATTCTTCAGCTTGCATTTCGGTGTTATCAGCCGGTTGTTCAGCGGGTTTGTTGTTACAAGCGGTGAACGTCAGACAGCATGCGGCTGCCATTAAGATAAAAAGTTTCTTCATTTTTTTGATTTTAATTTGATGAATATTCATTTTAATAAACTGCGGCAAAAATAATCTTTTTTCAATTCTAAGACTGTTTAAAATTCTTAAAAGTTGACGTAAGATGTTTGACTTAGACGATGACGTAAGATAAGGCCTTTGGCTATGTTTTTTTTTGTATTTATCATTCATTATCGACTGTTTATTTCTGAAATTTTGTACATTTGCAGGTTTTAAAAAATGAATGTTTATGAAGCGTATTTTCCTATTATTCTTCATATTTGTTATAGCTTTCACGGTGTTTGCACAAAGCCCCACATGCTATCGTATTTACTTGAGTGACAAAGCAAACAGCCCTTATTCTATCCAAAATCCCTCTGAATATTTATCGCAGCGTGCTATTGACAAACGCACTCGATTCAACATCCCAATTACAGAACAAGATCTGCCTGTTAATCCGCAATATAAGCAGCAGATTCATGCCTTAGATCCGGATATGCAGCCGTTAGCCGTCTCGAAATGGATGAACACCTACACCATTTATTGTACGGACAGCTCCGTGGTGCCGCAAATTTTGGCACTGCCCTTTGTGGATTCAGTCTTGGCGGTGGGGGCATACGAGCTTTATGATTTGCCAGTAATACAAATTCCTGAGAATCAATCGACTATAGTGCACAATCCTGTTCTTCCAGCTAAAGATAGTTTAGATTATGGATATGGTTTCGAGCAGATTGCCTTCCATAACGGTCATTTGCTGCATGAAGCGGGTTTTCGTGGCGAAGGGATGTTCATTGTCGTGATTGACGGCGGCTGGTACGGCGTGGAAAGTTGCAGATACTTTCAGGAAATGGTGGATAACGGGCGCTTTTGGGGCCAATATTCGCTGATGCCGCATTTTGTGGATACACTGACTAGCGGTTATTCGGAAATGCACGGTACGTCGGTTACCTCAGTGATGGCCTCCAATATTCCAGGTGAACTTGTGGGTACCGCCCCTGCAGCTTCATACGCTTTTATTCACTCTGAATGGGTGAAGACTGAGGAACTCGTTGAGGAGGATTTTTGGGCTAATGCTGCTGAAATTGCTGACAGTCTCGGAGCGGATGTCGTCAATTCTTCGTTAGGTTATCGCAAGTTTCCAGATTTTCCACAGGCAAACATCACCTATGCGGATTTGGATGGTCAAAACAGCATTGCCTCCCGTTGCGCTACCATTTTGGGACAAAAAGGTGTAATCGTTTGTGTGGCAGCGGGTAATGATGGTACTAACGATTGGTATTATATTAATCGTCCGGGCGATGCTGTCGATATTTTGTGCGTGGGTGCCAGTTCGGTGGACAGTGTCATTGCCAACTTCTCTTCACACGGCTATTCTGCCGACGGACGCGTGAAACCCGACATTACCTCTATGGGTGTAGAAACTGCCTGTTATTATCCAGACTTATGGGATCAAACGGGTGGTGTAGGTGGTTACGTCACCCATACCGATGGCACCAGTTTAGCCACACCGGTCGCAGCCGGATTATGTGCTTGTTTATGGCAAGCGATGCCTGAATATTCCTCTACGGAAATGATGCAGATCATCCGCGAGAGCGGCCATCTCTACAACAATCCGAACCCCGAATACGGCTACGGCATCCCCGATTTCTACAAAGCCTACACCTCACATGTCGGCATTAACGACTACAAACCGTTGCGGCTCAGCGTCTATCCGAACCCCGTCACTGACAAACTTTTCCTCACTAATCTCGATGGTGAAATCCAGTCTATTAGCGTCTTCAACGCTTCTGGACAACTTGTCCTGCAAACTTCCGTCTCTAATTTTCCGATTCTTGAAATCAACGTAACAAATTTACCCAATGGATTTTACATCGGAGCGGCAACGTTAAACAATCACCAAACCGCCACCTTTAAATTCATAAAATGAAATCCTTAAGCAGTCCCGAAGGGACAAAACGCACGAAGTGCAAGTAACCCCACACGAGGCGAAGCCGCAGTGTGGGGTTACCTAAACCCTAAACTATAAACCTTAAACCCAATATGAACGCCTTAACAAAAACCAATTACCAATTCCCGAATCAAAAATCGGTGTATCACGGAAAAGTCCGTGACGTCTATTTCTTGGACGATGTGTTAGTGATGGTCGCCAGCGACCGCATCAGCGCCTTCGATGTCATCCTGCCGAAGGGCATCCCTTACAAAGGCCAGATCCTCAACCAGATAGCCTCCAAGTTCTTGGATGCCACCAGCGACATCTGTCCGAACTGGAAGATGGCCTCCCCCGACCCGATGGTCACGGTGGGCCGCGTCTGCAAGGGCTTCCCGGTGGAGATGATCGTGCGCGGCTACCTCTGCGGCAGCGCATGGCGCTTCTACAAGAACGGCGGGCGCAACCTCTGCGGCAACATCCTGCCCGACGGCATGAAGGAGAACCAGAAGTTCCCCGTGCCGCTCATCACCCCGACCACCAAGGCCGAGCAGGGCGAACACGATGCCGACATCTCCAAGGAGGAAATCCTCGCCAAAGGACTTGTCTCTCCTGAAGACTACGCCGTTTTGGAGGACTACACGATGAAGCTCTTCCTTCGTGGCACCGAAATCGCAGCCAAGAAAGGATTGATCCTCGTCGATACCAAGTACGAATTCGGCAAGGCGGATGACAAAATCTATCTCATTGATGAAATACACACCCCCGACTCTTCCCGCTATTTCTACGCGCAAGGTTATGAGGAGCAATTCGCCAAAGGGCTGCCGCAGAAGCAGTTGTCGAAGGAGTTTGTGCGCGAGTGGCTGATGGCCAACGGTTTCCAGGGACAGGAGGGCCAGCAGGTGCCCGAAATGACCGAAGAGGTCGTCAACGGCATCACCAACCGCTACATCGAGCTCTACGAGCACATCACCGGCGAGAAGTTCGTCCCCGCCCCTGCTGACAACGTGGAGCAACGTATCTATGACAATGTGACGAACTGGTTATCAAATAGATAGGTCTTTCCAAGAGGGCTGCAAGCCCGACACGTGTCAACCCAGGGTGGGCGATAGCGAGCCCTGGGATAGAGCGGTCAAAACAAGCGATAGCGAGCCCTGGGATAGAGCGGTCAATGCAAGCGATAGCGAGCCCTGGGATAGAACGGACAGGGCGAACGTAGTGAGCCTTGGGTATAATGAACGAATAAGAAGCAATATGAAATATCTCATCATAGGCGGAGTCGCCGGCGGAGCATCGGCGGCCGCGCGTCTGAGAAGACTGAACGAAGATGCCGAAATCATTGTGTTCGAGAAGGGCGAGTACATCTCGTACGCCAACTGCGGTATGCCCTACTACATCGGCAACACCATCGAAGACCGGAAGCGGTTGTTTGTGCAGACCCCCGTGTCGTTCGGCAACCGCTACGACGTGGATGTCAGGACGTTGCAGGAAGTAACAGCCATCAACCGCGAGGCGCACACTGTGGAAGTCAAGAACCTGCGCAACGGCAAGACTTACACCGAGGACTACGATATCCTCTTGCTGTCGCCTGGCGCCGAACCGGTGATCCCTGAACTGCCTGGCATCGATAGCCCGAAGATCTTTACCCTGCGCAGCGTCAGCGACTGCGACAAAATCAAGATGCAAGCCGTTGAATCCCTGCACGATAACGCCAAAGCGGTCATCGTCGGCGGTGGATTCATCGGATTGGAGATGGCCGAGAACCTGCATAAAATCGGTTACCAGATTACCGTGGTGGAGAAAGCCGACCATATCCTCACACCTGTCGATGAACCCATCGCGGCCATTGCGGAGAAGCATCTGAGAGACAAGGGTGTAGAGCTGATCACAAGCAACGGCATCAGCGGATTCGAAGAGATCGGCGACCAACTGACCGTCTGTTTAGAAGACGGGCAGAAGATGGGTTGCGACCTCGCCGTGCTGAGTATCGGCGTGCGTGCGAACACGGCATTGGCGGAAGCCGCCGGTCTGGAAATCGGCCGAGGCATCAAAGTCAACGAATACCTGCAGACCTCCGACGAACGCATCTTTGCCGTGGGCGACGCCATCGAGTTCCCGCATCCTGTGACGGGCATTCCGTACTGCAACTTCTTGGCAGGTCCCGCGAACGCACAGGCGCGTATCGCCGCCATGAACATGGTCTATCCCGAAAGCGTGGTCTATCAAGGTTCTGTGGGCACTGCTATCGCCAAGATTTTCGACTTGGCTGTAGCTTCTACGGGATTGAATGAAGCGGCCTTACAACGGGCTGGCCTCGCTTACGAGACGGTTATCGTACACCCCGCTGCACACGCGACCTACTATCCTGGCAGCAGTCCAATTTCGTTAAAGCTAAACTTCTCCATGGAGGACGGACGTATCTTCGGCGCACAAGCGATTGGTACGCAAAACGTTGACAAACAGATTGATACTATCTCATTGTTGCTGAAACACAACGGCACCATCTTTGACTTGGTGAACAGTGAGCACACCTACGCGCCGCCGTTCGGCTCTGCGAAGAGTCCCGTGATGTTCGCCGGCATGGTCGCCGAAAACATCTTCGCCCACCTGATGAACCCGATTCACGTGAAACAGCTGGACGAAATGATTGATAACAAGGAGGATTTCTTCTTGTTGGATGTCCGCGAACTACCTGAATACAAGAATGGTACGATTGAAGGGACGACCCGTTACTCTGTGGATGAACTGCGCGAGTTCTTGGAAGAGATTCCTGAAGGCAAGAGAATCGTGGTTTTCTGCGAAGTTGGTCTTCGCGGCTACGTCGCCTCCCGTATCCTGATGCAGAACGGCTTCGACGAGGTCTATAACCTCATCGGCGGAATGCGGACATATCGACTGACTGGCAGACACAATATAATTCAGAATTAAGAATGATGAATAACTATTGCCTATTCACTATTCACTAATCCGAAATAAACAAATAAAATCGTAATAAAATGAAAAAACATCAAATTTCAACAAAGTTTCTCAGTATCGAGAAAGTAACGAAAATTATTGAGCGCAAGCAGAAAATTGAGTTGTCCGAAGAGGCGATTGCGGCGGTGAAGAAATGTCGCGACTATCTGGACACCAAGGCAGCCAAGAGCGCAGAGCCGATTTACGGTGTGACCACTGGTTTCGGTTCCCTTTGTAACAAGCACATCTCCCCTGAGGATTTGTCAACGCTGCAACGCAACCTCGTCATCTCTCACGCATGTGGTGTGGGCGAAGAGGTGCCGCAAGAGATTGTGCAACTCATGTTGCTTATGAAAATCCAGTCTTTGTCATACGGTCATTCTGGCGTGCAGGTGGAGACCATTCAACGTTTGGTAGATTTCTACAACAAAGGCGTGTATCCCGTTGTGTATCAACAAGGTTCACTGGGTGCTTCCGGTGACTTGGCTCCGTTGGCACACCTCTCACTGCCTATCATTGGCATGGGTGAGGTTTATTATCGCAACAAGAAATACTCTGCCGCCGAAATCAACGAAAAGTTCGGTTGGGAGCCTATCACGTTGAAGTCCAAAGAAGGTCTCGCGCTGCTCAACGGCACGCAGTTCATGAGCTCTTATGCTGTCTGGTTGTTGATGAAAGCACGCAAGCTGAGCTGGCTCGCCGACATCGTCGGTGCTATCTCTTTGGAGGCTTTTGACGGCCGTATTGAACCGTTCAACATGCTGGTACACCTCGTACGTCCGCACGCCGGTCAGATCATCACGGCTGCTCACATTACGCAACTGCTTGAGGGTTCAGAGATTATCGCCCAGCACAAAGAGCACGTGCAGGATCCTTACTCCTTCCGTTGCATGCCGCAAGTGCACGGTGCATCCAAGGATGCCATCGAGCATGTGCAGAACGTGGTGGAGACCGAGATCAACTCTGTTACCGATAACCCGACCGTTTTCCCAGATGAGGACATCATCGTCAGTGCGGGTAACTTCCACGGTCAGCCGTTGGCATTGGTTTTGGACTTCCTCTCCATCGCCATGGCGGAGCTTGGAAACATCTCCGAACGCCGTATTTATCAACTGATTAGTGGCAAGCGCGGACTGCCGTCCTTCCTCGTGAAGAACCCCGGCCTCAACTCCGGCTTCATGATTCCGCAATACGCCGCCGCCTCCATCGTAAACCAGAACAAGGCCTTCACGATGCCCTGCTCCACTGACTCCATCGAGTCATCACAAGGTCAGGAAGACCACGTGAGCATGGGTGCGAATGCCGCTACGAAGTGCTACTTGGTGGTCAACAATGTGGAGAAAATCCTCGGTATCGAGCTGTTTAACGCTGCACAGGCATTGGAATTCCGCAAACCGCTGAAGAGCTCCGATTTCATCGAAGATTTCGTGAAGTGCTACCGCGAGTTCGTGCCGTTTGTGGAGAACGACACCTACATGCACGAGCTGATTCAGAAGTCCATCGACTTCATCGAGGGCGTGCGCATCGTGAAGTAATGTTTTCCTCGGTAGAGATGCGATGAATTGCGTCTCTACCCTGTTTTCGATACAAAAAAAGGAGAAACTTTTTCGGTCTCTCCTTTTTTTGTTGAAATATTACGCTTTTACTCTTTAGTCAGAATCTCTTCCAGCATTTGTCGCAGTGTGGAAGAGGTAAGGTCGCGGGTCATTTTGCCTTCGTAGCAGACGGATATGTTGCCAGTCTGTTCGGAGACCACCACTGCTACGGCATCCGTGAATTCGGTTGCGCCAAGGGCAGAGCGGTGGCGCAATCCCACTTCCTGTGGCAGGTCGTGGTTTTTAGACACGGGCAGAATGCAACGTGCGGCGGTGATGCGGTGGTCTTTGATGATAACCGCGCCATCGTGTAATGGGCTGTTTTTGAAGAAGATATTCTCCAAAAGTTCTGCCGATGGTTTGGCATCAATTTCTTCGCCTGTATTCAGAAATTCATCCAAAGGTGTTTTCCGGGCAAAGATTATCAAAGCACCCGTCATAGTGGCGGACATGTGTCGGCAAGCTTTCTTTACCGCCTCAATCTCTTCTGAATAGATGCTGCTTTTTGACTGTTTGGCGAAGCGGTCACTGAAGAAGTGCACCACACGTCCGTCGCCGATGTAGAGTAAGAATTTACGTATTTCCGGCTGGAAAAGAATCAAGATGGCCAGCACGCCTACGCTGACCAATTCGCCCATCAAGTCGGAAAGCATGGTGAAATGGAAATAAGCCACCACTTTCCATACCACGTATATCAGCGCCAACACCCAGAAAATTTTCACGGCAGCAGTGCCTTTCGTCAATTTATAGAGCTCGAAAAGCAATACTGCGACAATCAGGATGTCGAGGACATCAATGATGCGGAATTCCAGAAAGTTGAGAATAGCGGCTAAATCCATCATTGTTTCAAAGAATTATGCCATCAAAGCGGCTAATGCGATAGAATACATTTTTGTTTTGGCACTGTCGCCGCGAGAAGAGAGCACGCAAGGCACTTTCGCACCCTTCAGCAATGCGCCGAGTTCTGCGTGGCTGAACTTTGTGCAGCATTTGTAGAACACATTGCCCGTTTCGATGTTCGGGAAGAGCAGACAGTCGGCATCGCCGGCCACTTCGCTCTTGAATTTCTTGATTTCCACCGTCTCTTTGTCGATAGCGAGGTCCAAAGAGATGGGACCTTCGATGGCCACATTGCCCAGTTGGCCGCGGTTGCCCATGGCGGCGAGCAGGGCGGCATCCACGCAAGCCTGCATACCCACAGACATCTGCTCGGTGGCGGCCAGGCAGGCCACTTTCGGTCTCTCGATGCCGAGAGCATTGGCGGTTTCGACCAAATATTTGAGGATAGCTTGTTTTTCCTTGAACTCGGGAGCGGGAATCACGGCCACATCGCCCACGATGAGCAATTTGTGATAGGCAGGGTTCTCAATCACAGTGACGTGCGACAGGGTGGCCTTCGGCGGACAGAGACCCTTCTCCTTGTTCAGGATGGCGCGCATGTATTTGTCGGTGGGCAGCAAACCTTTCATCAAAATCTGGCCCTCGCCGGCGTTGATGAGCTCGCAGCTCTTCGTGGCTGCCTTCGTGTCCACATATTCGGGCACGATAGTGAACTTCGACATGTCAAAGCCGTGCTCTTTGCACACTTTCTCAATTTCCTCGGGATTACCCACAAGGGTGGCGTCAATCACGCCTAATTCCACAGCGGCATATACCGCCTCAATGGTGTGAGCATCGTTGGCGTTGGCCGCCACTAATCTTTTTCTCGGTTTTGACTTAACTAATTCTACTAATTGGTCTAATTTCGTGATAGCCATATTGTTACAATTTTGTTGTTAGAAAGCGCAAAAATACATTTTTTTTGAAAAACTCATCACTTGGTGCTAACCACGGTTCTCCTTCGCGTAACTGCGCCATTTTTCCAGCACAGCACTGAAGTCTTCGGGCAATTCGGACTCGAATTGAATCATCTTGCCTGTGATGGGATGCTTGAACCCCAGCGACTTAGCGTGTAATGCTTGTCGTGGCATGAGAGCAAAGCAGTTGCGAATGAACTGCTGGTACTTGGTGAATGTGGTGCCTTTGAGGATGCGGTTGCCGCCATACGCTTCATCGTTGAAAAGGGGGTGACCGATGTGTTGCAAATGTACACGAATTTGGTGCGTACGACCGGTCTCCAGTTGGCATTCGATGAGGGTTACGTAGCCGAAACGCTCCACTACGCGCCAGTGCGTGACGGCGTGCTTGCCTTGTTCGCTGCCTTCGGGGAAGACCGTCATTACCATGCGGTCCTTAGGGTTGCGTCCCACATTGCCGACAATCGTGCCGGAATCGCCCTCCATATCGCCCCACACTAATGCCCAGTATCGGCGTTCGAGGTCGTGATCGAAGAAGGTCTTCGCCAAGCGCATCTGTGCCAGCTCGTTCTTGGTGACCGCTAACAATCCAGAGGTGTTCTTGTCGATGCGGTGCACTAGCAGTGGCTTCATAGGTGTGCCATCCTCCAACTTCTGGTCTTGCAGGTAATAGTAGAGGGCGTTGACGAGCGTACCCGTGTAGTTCCCGTAAGCCGGATGTACCACCATACCTGCCTCTTTGTTGACAATCAACAGGTCGGAGTCTTCATATACTATATTTAAAGGAATATTCTCGGGCAGAATTTCGGTGTCATTGGGCGGATTGGGCATCAGCACTGAAATGGTGTCGCCAGGGCGTACCTTGTAATTCTGTTTCACTGGCTTGCCGTTCACCAAGATGCAATCCGCTTTTGCCGCCTGCTGCACCTTGTTGCGCGACGTGTTGGCAATCAGATTGAAAAGGTACTTGTCAATGCGAAGCATTTCCGTTCCCGCTGTGACCTCGAATCGAAAATGTTCGTATAATTCGTCTTTCTCTTCGGGATTTTTTACTGTTTCGTTCATGTTTGTTGGCTGTTAGCTGTTAGCCTTTGGCTGTTAGCTAATAGCCAACAGCCAATAGCCAATAGCTATCTTATCTATTGCATGCTTTACAGATGACTTTTTTTGCTTCTTCGTTTTCCAAAATACAGCTCGGCAACTTGTCAACCAGTCCGCAGAGGCGGGCTGCATTTTTCTCGGCGGCCAATTTCACGGCCTTGCTGAACAGGCTGCTCAAGTAGGTTTCCTCACGGTGTGCGGCAAGGGAGATGTAAGAGAAGATGAAGTCCTCAGAGATGGTAGGGTCGTCGAGGAACGGGGTCATCAACGATAACGAGTACATGTATTCATAACGTCTGTTGAAGTAGGATGCGAGTTTGAAGGCGTTCTTCCAACTATCCATCTTTTCGTTGCGTATTTCTTTGATTTTCAGATAAGTATTGGTTAACAATGCTGCGGTTTCCGTGGTGGCGGGTACCGTGTCCAAATAGCTGATGACCTTGAATTGGTATTCGAGGTTAAGGCTGTTCACGCGGTCTTTGGGAATGGTGGGCAAAGAATAGAGACGATCGATGGCAGCTTGTGTTTTGGCGATGTCCGCTGGAGTTTTGATGGTGGCTGCTAACACATCGCTTACTGTCGTGTTGTAGAGCAGTAACTGATTGTTAGTGTTGAGGTTGTAAATTTTGACCATCTGTTCGGCCATTGCGGGCGTCAGTTTTGAACTTTTGTAATATTGAGCGTATAACTTATTGTTAAGCAGTGTTTGATACTCTTTCTTGAAAGGAATAACCATTTTTTCAAGAGAGGAAGATGAGAATTTGCCTTTTTCCACTTGTTGAAGAATGTAGTTTTCCACAGACATGGCAAAGCCAAGGTTTTTAGGATTTTTAACAGCATCATTGAATTTCCAAAGAGCGAAAGTTTCCTCGTCTGCGGGGGTGCTGGCATAGTAGGTGACCGTTTGGCGAAGTTCTATGGTGCGCAGCGGAGCCAAATAGGCGGAATCCAACGCTTTGGCGGCATAGCGGTTATATTGGCGCAACTCTTTGGCAGCTTCTTCCAACGATTTGAAACTCAGATCGTAATATTCGGGGTGTTGGGTAATCTTTTCTTTGAATTGATCCCAGCAGTAGTCGTAAACCACTTTGATTTCCACATCTGGGAAGTATTTTTGCAAATCCTTCTTGATAGCAGCGGTGCGTTTTTCCTGAATGGTCTTATAGGAGGGATCTTGGTAGTAATCAGGGGAAATGTGGGAGATGAGCTCCACGCTGTTGACCTTGAACGGCGGCAGATTGGGATCTTTCTTGTCTAAATTGAAACCGGCAGCGGTGTAGTCTGTTTTCTTTGCATCGTATGGAAAACTGGCGAGTACGGTACCGTCTTCAGGGGAAATTACCCATTCGCCAGCACTCTTGATGCCGTTCTCGTCTTTCACGAAGTTGATTTTCTCTGTATAGTCTGCACCTTTGCTTTCAATGTTTTTGCCGATAATGGTGCGGCACACGCGGTTCCCTTCTTTTAGCACTAAGATATAGAGCTCCAGGTCTTTAGAATCATTTACGCCATCGGGGAGATCAGCGATTTTAGCAATGAGTTTGCCTGATTTGAGGTTCGCGTTTTCATTAGCGGCCATCAATTTTTCGAAAGTGATGGGCTTGGTGACCGTGCCACGGTGGAAGAGGTCGTAATCCACTTGGTGCTTGTCACACTCATATTGTCCTTCTTGGATGACGTCAATGACGATAGCATCGCCTTCTTTGCCAATTAACCGTTTGAGCTCCTTATAGTTATCGCAATTCATGTAGATTTCGCCGTTTTTGTTGACGGAGACATAATCAGAAAGTACTTCCAAACCAGGCTCTGAAGCGCATTTCTTACACACTTTTTCGTCGTAGCCTTTCAAACCAGCTTGCATTTTGGTATAAGGGACATCTTTGTCACCATAGCCAGCTTTGTAATTGTTGAATGTGCGGTCGTTGCCAAGAACCAGCGAGATGTACATGCTCTTCATGGATGGGTCGGTGTTGTATCCGAACCCCATGTAAGTGTATTTTTCGTTCAACATCACATCTGCAGTTTTCACATTTTTTAAGATGGATTGGATGAGAGACAGGCAGAGATCATAGTAAGAAAATTCTGCTTCTCCCAAATAGGCTTTAGCTTTGGCAATCAATTCGTCGCCGTTACCTGCCAGACCATATTTGCGCAGACGATAATAGGTGGTCTTATAAGGTGCGTTGTTATCCAGCGTTTTTTCGTCATTAGAAGCTTGGTAATCAGCTTGATATTGGGCGGTGGAATCCATTCGCTCATCGTGTTTCAACTTCGGCAGATAGCGATATTCCGCACGCGCCATGTCCAACATTTCGGTAAAACATTGGTACAAAATTTTCTCATCATAGTTGTTTGGCGCAAAATTCCGCGCATACTTGGCATTTTCCTTCAGTGATGCTGGATTGAAACCGCTATACTGATTTTCTGTTTGTGCAAATAGTAAAACATTGAAAAACAGCAGGATAGAAAAAAACGAAAGGGTAGATTTTATATTCATAACTAATAATTTTTATACTCAAAAATTCATTTAGCAAATGTACAAAAAATCATAATCAACACGTAGTAGTTGATTTTTTTTTCGAAATAATTGTGGTTAGTGATAGGTGTAGTAATATCTCCTATCAAAAGTCAAATGTCATAAGTCAAAAAAAGTGTATCTTTGCAGGTTTTAATAAAAAATATGTAATATGCAGAATATCAGGAACATCGCCATTATTGCGCACGTTGATCACGGTAAAACTACGCTCGTAGATAGAATTTTATATCAATCACATCTCTTCCGTGAGAATCAGCAGGTGCAGGATTTGGTGTTGGATAATAACGATTTGGAAAGGGAACGAGGGATTACGATTTTGTCCAAGAATGTTTCCGTGAGATATAAGGGGGTGAAAATCAATGTGATCGACACTCCTGGTCACAGCGACTTCGGCGGCGAAGTGGAGCGTGTGCTCAATATGGCTGATGGCGTTCTTCTCGTGGTGGATGCTTTCGAAGGTCCAATGCCGCAGACCCGTTTTGTGACGCAAAAGGCTATCGAACTGGGACTTAAGCCCATCGTGGTCATCAATAAGGTCGATAAACCAAACTGTCATCCCGACCTTGCCCAAGAAGCCGTTTTTGAGTTGATGTTCAATCTCGGAGCCAGCGACGAACAGCTGGATTTCCCCACTGTTTATGGCTCTGCGAAGAATGGTTGGATGGGTCCAGACTGGCAAAATCCGACTTCCGACATCTCTTACCTGTTGGATACGATTATCGAGCATATTCCCGCCCCGAAGGTGGAACCGGGCAACCTGCAGATGATGATTTCCTCTTTGGACTACTCCTCCTATGTGGGTCGTATCGCCGTGGGTCGTGTGAAACGCGGCACCATCCAATGGGGCCAGAATGTTTCTTTGGTGAAGCGCGATGGTACCGTGCAAACTTCCAAAATCAAGGAACTCTATGTGTTTGAGGGACTTGGCAAGGAGAAATTCAAGAATCCGGTGGAGGCTGGTGAGATTTGCGCTTTGCTCGGTTTAGACGATTTTGAAATCGGCGATACCGTGGCCGATTTTGAGAATCCCGAGCAACTTCCGCCCATCAAAGTCGATGAACCGACCATGAGCATGCTCTTCACCATCAACAACTCTCCGTTCTTCGGTAAAGAAGGTAAGTATGTTACTTCCAGACATTTGCGCGACCGCTTGTTCGCAGAATTGGAAAAGAACTTGGCTATGCGCATCGAGGAGACAGATTCTCCTGACCGTCTGAACGTTTTCGGACGTGGTATTCTCCATCTCTCCATCCTTATTGAGACGATGCGTCGTGAGGGTTATGAGATGCAAGTGGGTCAGCCTCAGGTGATTATCAAGGAAATTGATGGCCAAAAGTGCGAACCTGTAGAGCAATTGACTGTGCTGGTTCCCGAAGAGATGTCAAGTCGCGTTATCGACTATGTATCAAGAAGAAAGGGTGAGTTGATGTCTATGGACACCGTGAACGACCGCGTCCACCTCAACTTCACGATTCCGTCCCGTGGTCTCATCGGTTTGACCAACCAGCTGTTGACAGCAACGGAGGGTGAGGCCATCATTTCCCACCGTTTCATCGAATTCCAACCTTGGAAGGGAGAAATTCCGGGTCGTCATGCTGGTTCCCTTATCGCTATGGAGACCGGTCAAGCCTACGCTTACTCTCTGAACAAACTGCAAGACCGTGGTCGTTTCTTCATTGAGCCGAACGACCAAGTGTATGCCGGACAGATTATTGGGGAGCACATCCGTCAGGGAGATTTGGTGATTAACGTCTGCAAGTCCAAGAAGCTCTCCAACATGCGTGCTGCCGGTTCCGACGAAAAGTTGGTGTTGGCTCCCGCTATCAAGTATTCACTGGAGCAGTACATGGAGTTTATTGCGAAGGATGAGTATTTGGAGATCACCCCGCAGAGTTTGCGTGTGCGTAAAATCATTTTGGACGAAACGGAGCGCAAGCGTGCTGAAAAACGCAATTCTGACAACTAAATAGGTGCGGCTTTCATGCAGAAAGAGGTCTTTTTTGAATATCTTTGCGAGGAATTGCGCCAAAATCGGGCACTCTATCCGTACTATAAATTGACAGATGGATCGCCCGCGCGGCAACAATTCCGAAAGGCCTATTTCTTGCAACGATTGGACTATCTGGATCGCCATATTGACCTCAGCCAGCAACCCAAAATATGGGATTGTGGATGCGGTTATGGAACGACGGGCTTCTATTTCGCTATGAAGGGGCAGCCCGTATTTGGTACTACGTTGGAGTACTATCCCGAACAGTGGGAGGCTCGCCGTAAATATTGGAATCAATATGGCGACACCTCGCTATTCACCTGCGAATATGCTAACCTCTTCGATCAGAAAATTGAGGAAAACAGCTTCGATTACATCATTTTGCAAGATACGCTCCACCACATCGAACCCTTGGATGAAGCTTTGACCATTTTCTATAAAGTATTGAAACCTAATGGAAAATTAGTGCTGATAGAGGAAAATGGGGGCTGTCTGTTCAAGAAAGGAATGCTCTTTATGCAGCGCGGCAACAACCGTATCATCACCATCTACGACGATGTCTTAAAGAAGGAGGTGTTGATGGGTAATGAGAACATTCGTCCTGAGAAAGAGTGGCGGAAACATTTTGTACAAGCGGGTTTTCGAATGAAAGAAGAGAGCCTCCAATATATCCGTTTTCTCCCTTCTTGTTGCTATAATGATAACAATTTGCAAAAAAATGTAGAAAAGGAACAGAAGCTATGGAGAAAAAATGCATTTTTGCGGCGCCATGCTTTTTGGGGAATTAATATGGTGTTTGTGAAGTAGGAAGTTAGGGAATAGGGAGTAGGAATGGTTAATAGCAAATAGAAAAAAATAATATTATGGAACAAGAAGAAAAAAATTATCAGCCGGAAACCAGATCACGCAAGTTTTGGCGCGTGGTGTTAGGCTCTATGGTGGGTTTTGTGCTCGCCTCCACCATCACCTTTATTATGGGCATCTTGATGTTCTTGGGGATGATTGCAACGCTTCAAAAATCAGCCTCTTCGATGATGTCGTCCACTCCGAACGTGAAAGACAACAGTGTTTTGCTGGTGGATCTCACTCCGAACATCTCCGAACGTGCTGTGGATATGCCGTTCAGTTTTGGCGACTATTCCCAGGAAAGTTTGGGTCTGGACAACGTTTTGGCGGCCATCAAAGCTGCCGCCGGTGATTCCAAAATTAAAGGTATTTACTTGAAATCCAAAGCTGTAACTGCATCTCCCGCTTCTACAAAAGCCATTCGCGATGCACTTGTGGAATTCAAGAAATCAGGAAAATTCATCTATTCCTACAGCGATGTTTATACGCAAAACGGTTACTATATGGCGACAGTCGCTGATAAGATTTTACTCAATCCTGCTGGTGATATGACTTTCAGAGGCTATGCGTTCCAGTTGATGTTTTATAAGAATCTTATTGATAAACTGGATGTTGACGTGCAGATTTTCCGTCATGGCCAGTTCAAAAGTGCTGTGGAACCCTACTTCTTGGATAAGATGAGTGAGGCGAACCGCGAGCAGATGTCCACGTTAGCTAACTCTTTGTGGGCCGTATTTGTGCAAGATATTTCAAAAGCTCGTAAAATCTCTGTGGATCAGCTGAATGTCATTGCTGATAGCTTACTTTGCTCTTCCCCGCAAAAAGCGTTGGATTTGAAGTTGGTGGATCAGTTGTCTTATCCTGATGAAGTGGAAAAACTGATTAAATCGAAACTGAATCTCGGTGAAAAAGACGATGTCAACTATGTGTCTATCAGTAAATATGCTAAGACGCTTACGTCCAAGGAAAGCAACAAGGACAAAGTGGCTGTGATGTATGCATTCGGCGAAATCAGTGATGGTAAGGGCAACAGTGATCGCGGTATCTATTCCGAGACTTTCGTTAAGGAGTTCCGCAAAGTATATAAAAATGATGATGTGAAAGCGATTGTGTTGCGCGTTAACTCTCCTGGTGGCAGCGCATTAGCTTCTGAGAATATTTGGCGAGAGATTGAAAATGCCAAGAAGGCTGGTAAGAAAGTGGTGGTTTCCATGGGTGACTATGCTGCCTCTGGCGGTTATTACATTTCTTGCAATTCCGATTATATTTATGCAGAACCCAACACTATCACGGGTTCCATAGGTGTGTTCGGCATGGTTCCTTCTGTGCAGAAATTCATGAAAAACAAGCTCGGTATCACCATCGATGAGGTGGGCTCTAACCAACACTCAGTTCCAGGTGGCCTTTACCGTCCTATGGACGAGTTGGAGAGTCGGAACATGCAGGAATCTGTCGAGGAAATCTACGCTACCTTTACAAAGCGTGTGGCTGACGGCCGTCATCTGAGAGTGACATACGTCGATAGCATTGGCCAAGGTCGCGTGTGGGCTGGTTGTGACGCGCTCCAGCTTGGTCTTGTGGACGCAATGGGGAACATTGACGATGCCATTGCCAAAGCTGCTAATTTAGCTTCGCTTGACAAGTACGATGTCACCTATTATCCGGAACAAAAGGATTGGTTTTCCATGTTCTTCAGCATGAAAGACGATGCTGTGGATGCCGCCGTGCGTCAAAAGATGGGACAATTCTATTATATGTACGATGGTGTGCAACAGGTGTTGAATTGCAGTGGCGTGCAAGCTCGTATGCCGATGATTCTCACTGTTGAATAATCTTAAAATCAACAAATTATGACTCCTGAATTTTATACTACGGCATTCAATATCTATCTTTGGGTGATGATTGGCATCGCCGTAGTAGTCTTTGTTTCCCTCTATTTTGTGGATGCAGGCTATGGGATGCTCAGAAGCCCCAAATGGGGAAAAAGCATCAACAACAAAGTGGCTTGGTTTTGGATGGAGTTCCCCATCTTTTTGGCCATGCTCATCATCTGGCTGCTTTCTCCGCATCGTTTCGACATTGTTCCGTTGGTTTTCCTGCTGATTTTCGAAACCCACTACTTCCAACGGGTTTTTATCTTCCCGTGGTTGATGAAGGGCAAGAAGAGCACCATGCCGTTGGGAATTATGTTCTCAGGGATTACATTCAACATTTTGAATGCGCTGATGCAGGGCTATTGGATTTTCTTCGAATCCTACAATGTTGATTATCACGCGTTTGGACTTTCCTACGCTGATACGGCTTGGCTTTGGTCGCCGCAGTTCATCATCGGATTGATCATCTTTCTCTTTGGCTTCTACACCAATCTGCGTTCGGACTATATCATTCGCCATTTGCGCAAAAGCGACGAAGATACGAAACACTATCTTCCGGAAGGATTTATGTTTGAGTATGTTACGAGCGCCAACTATTTCGGTGAACTGATGGAGTGGTTAGGCTTTGCCATCCTCACCTGGTCGTTTTCGGGTTTGGTGTTCTTTATTTGGACGTTTGCCAATTTGGTGCCCCGTGCCAACTCCCTGTACAAACGCTACAAAGTTGAGTTCGGGGACATTATAGAACGGAAAAAGCTGAAGAGGGTGTTCCCGTTTATCTATTAAAGGGAAAAGGGAATAGGCAATAGGGAATAGGTGCAGCCCCGTTAGGGGCAAGAGCTTGGTAGCCCAGGGTAAGGCTGTCAGGCCGCATCCCTGGGAGATGTAAAAATAAAAAAAACATCTAATTGAGAATAATTAAATAGTAAAATATGAACAAGTCACATTTAATCATTTGTTTGGCGACGATATTGGCCGCCGGCATGTTGTTTTCCTGCGGCAAGAAGAAAAACACCCAAATGCCACAGGTCAAATACGAGACAAAAGTGCTACAATCTGAGTCCCGCACCTACAACATGACGTTCCCCGCCACGTTATCGGGCACGAGCGAAGTGAAGGTCTATCCGCAGGTGGAGGGCATCATCAAGAAGAAAAACTTCACCAGCGGCACCCACGTGCGCAAAGGGCAGGTACTCTTCATCATTGACCCGACGGAATACCGGTTGAGTGTTCAGTCGGCGGAAGCCAACTTGAGTGCCGCCAAAGCGCAGATGGAGACCACCAAGCTGCAATACGAGTCCAATCAGGAGCTGTATGCCAAGAAGGTCATCAGCGACTATGTGCTCAAGACCAGCCTCAACGCTTACAACGCCGCGAAATCCGCAGTTCAGCAGGCGGAAGCGCAGCTCAACATCGCGAAGACGAACCTCGGCTATTGCACGATCACCTCACCGTTTGACGGGGTCATCGGCAACAACGATTTCGACGAGGGCGACATGGCCGTCCGTGGAAACTACCTCTGCGAGGTCAGCGACAACAGCGAAATCGACGCCGATTTCTCCCTGAACGAAACGCAGCTGCTGCATACCATCAAGGAGTACAATCTGAAGGTGACGGAAAACGGACTGGCAGGGCCTCAAGGCAAGCTGCTCCGCGATGCCATGCCCGCCATCAAACTGCAATTGAAGGACGGCTCTATCTACGACCACGACGGAAATGTGACCCGAATTGACGCCATCTTGAACCAAGGGACCGGTACGGTGACCTGCGTGGCATCGTTTACCAACCCCGACGGTGTGCTTCGTTCCGGTTTGACGGCCATGGTCATCATGCCGATTAAAATGGACAGCGTTCTCTGTGTGCCGCAAACCGCTGCCGTGCGCTTGCAAGACCAGCTGATGTTCTATCGTGTGAAGAAAGACGGTATGGTGGAAGGTGTTATCTGTCAAGCTTTCCCGTCAAACGACGGCAAGGAATACTATATCACCGAAGGCTTGGAGCCCGGCGATGAAGTGGTCACCAATGGTGTGCGCAAACTCTCTAATGGCATGAAAATTCGGTAGCGATGGAAGAGAAAGTCAAGAAAACCAAATTCTTCGTGGAGCACTGGGTGGCGGCATTGGCTGTCGGCATCCTGCTCTGTCTCGTCGGCTTGGTGAGCATCGTCTCCCTGCCGGTCGAGCAATACCCCAACATCGCCCCGCCCATGGTGATTATCACGGCCAACTACAGCGGCGCGGACGCCAGTGCGGTGCAGAAGTCCGTCATCATGCCCATCGAAGAGCAGGTGAACGGTGTGGAAGACATGATGTACATGACCTCCACGGCCCGCTCGAACGGCAGCGCGGAAATCGACGTCTATTTCAAACAGGGAACCGACGCCGACCAAGCCACCGTGAATGTGCAGAACCGCGTGAACCAAGCGTTGGGGCTGCTGCCTTCGGAAGTGACCACCCAAGGGGTCACCGTCACCAAAAGCGTGAACTCCATCCTCCAGATTTTGTCTTTGGAGAGCACTGATGATAAATTCGACCAGAAGTTCATCTCAAACTATCTGGACATCAATGTCGTGCCGGCCATCAGCCGTGTCACGGGCGTGGGCCGCACCCAGATGCTCGGCGACAAGTACGGCGTGCGTATCTGGCTCAAACCCGACATCATGGGCGCTTATGGAGTCTCTCCCGACGAGATTATCTCTTCCATCAACGAACAGAATATCGTCGCCCCTATCGGCAGTTTTGAAAGCTCCATCAACAAGATTGACGTCGAATTCAATGGACTGCTCAACGACATGAGCGAGTTCGAAAACATCGTCATCCGTTCCAGCTCGGACGGAAGGGTGCTGCGTTTGGCCGATGTGGCCGATGTGGAACTCGGCACCAAAGCATACGACTACCGCACCGACATCGACGGGCATCCCGGCGTGCTGTTCATCATCAACCAGGCCCCTGGCGCCAACGCCACCCAGGTGAACGCCGAAATCAACAAGAACCTCGAGAAAATCTCGAAGACGCTGCCCGCCGGTCTGGAATTCAAACAGCTGGAAACATCCGACGACTTCCTTCACGCTTCTATGCACAGTGTGTTGGAAACGCTCATCATCGCCATCATCCTGGTGATTTTGATCGTGTATATCTTCCTGCAGAATTTGAAGGCCACCATCGTGCCTTCCGTCTCCATCATCGTCTCCTTGATCGGCACCTTCGCCATCGTCAAAGTGGTTGGTTTCTCCCTCAACCTGTTGACACTCTTCGCCTTGGTGCTGGCCATCGGTACGGTCGTAGATGACGCCATCGTGGTCGTGGAGGCCGTGATGGCCAAGCTGGAGGCAGGTTACAAGAGCACCCGCACCGCTGTCAACGACGCACTCAGCGAAGTAACCGCCGCCTGTATCTCCACCGCATTGGTCTTCATGGCGGTGTTCATCCCCGTGACCTTCATGTCGGGCACTTCCGGCACTTTCTTCAAACAATTCGGCACCATCATGGCGGCTTCCGTGGCCTTGTCGGCCGTATCGGCCTTGACCATCTGTCCCGCCCTGTGTGCCCTGCTGTTCAAACCGAAAAAGGAAGGCGAAACCGAGAAAAAGAACCTGAACTACTACATGCGCACCGCCTATAACGCGGCCTATAACGCTGTAGAGAAGAAATATATGAGCGGCGTCACCAAATTCATCAAGAAGCCCGCATTTGCGTGGATTCTGCTGGCCGCCTTCACCGGTGGAATGGTCTGGCTGATGACGACAGCACAGAAAGACCTCGTGCCGCAGGAGGACCAAGGCTTCCTGCTGGTGGATGTCACCATGGCGCCGGGCACCTACCTCAACGAAACGGAAACAACCCTCCACCAGCTGGAGAACTACGTGCGCACTCTTGACGACGCCGAGCTGGTGGGCGGCATCACCGGTTATTCGATGATGAACGGCGGTGCCGGTACCAACTACGCCACCATGATGGTGCGGCTGAAAAACTGGGAAGAACGTTCGTTCTACAGCATCGCCGACATGCAGAAGAGCATTTACGTCTGGGCGATGGTGAACCTGCCGCAAGCGACCGTCACCCCATTCCAGATGCCGCAAATCCCCGGATACGGTACAGGTTCCATGATGGAACTTGACCTGCAAGACCGCTCCGGAAGCGGCGACAACCAGGCCTTCATCGACCTGAGCAACGAGTTTGCCAAAAAACTGCAAGCTCGCCCGGAGGTCTCCACGGCATCGGCATCCTACTCCCAAGATTATCCCAAATACCGACTGGAGGTGGATGCAGCAGCCTGCAAACGCAAAGGCGTCTCCCCGAAGACGGTTGTCAACACCATCGGCACAAACCTCGCCGGCAAGTACATCGGCAACTACATCCAATACGGCAAGGTCTATCAAGTGCTGGTGGAGGCCAACGACTCCTACCGCATGGAACCGAGCACGCTGAACAAGATTTTCGTCCAGACGAGCGGCGGCATGGCTCCCGCATCAGAGTTTGTCACCCTGAAGCAGGGATTGGGCTCCTCCCAAGAACGCCGTTTCAACCTTTTCCCGTGCTACAACATGTCAGTCAGCCCGGCCAGCGGCTACACTTCCGCCCACGTGCGTAAGGCGGTTGATGAGCTGATGGCGGAAGTTTTCCCTGACAACTACGGCTATGAATACGGCGGTATGGCTCGCGAAGAAGCCGCAAGCGCAGGATCCAACGATACCATCATCATCTACGGCATCGCTATCCTGATTATCTACCTCATCCTGGCCTGCCTCTACAACTCCGTCTTCATTCCCTTCGCCGTCCTCTTCTCCATCCCGTTCGGACTCTTCGGAGCCTACCTCACCATCCGCCCGCTGGAATCGCTGATGGGCGTCGGCGCGAACATCTACGTGCAGACGGGCGTCATCATGTTGATGGGCTTGGTGGCCAAGACCGCCATCCTCATCACGGAGTTCGCCATCCAGAAGCACGAAGAGGGAATGCCCATCCTCGACGCGGCCATCGGAGCCTGCAAAGACCGCCTCCGTCCCATCCTGATGACCGTCTCCACCATGGTGATCGGTATGATTCCGCTGGCGGTCGAAGGCGGCGCGGGTGCCGTTGGTAACAAGTCGCTGTCACTCACCGTCATCGGCGGTATGATCGTGGGTATCGTGGCTATCCTGTTCGTCACGCCAGCCTTCTACATCGTTTTCCAGAAGATTCACGAGAAGTTAACCCCCGGCGAGAAGGAAGAGGAAACAGACAATGTTGAACCAGTGGAAGTGGTTAGTGAATAGGCAATAATAAAAATATTTTCCTTGAGCAGCCCCGTAGGGGCAAGAGCTTGGTAGCCCAGGGTAAGGCCACAGGCCGCAGCCCTGGGTCAAAGGTCAAAGTTCAAGGTTCAAAGTTCAAAGAAATATGAAAAACAAACACGTATATATATTGGTATTAGCCGGAATGTTGCTGTTTTCCAGCTGCAACCTCTATCGGAAATATCAGTCTGACGCCACCGTTCGGAGTGATGTGATGGGCGATGTGGTGAACCCGCAGGACACTGTTTCCATGGGCGACATGGACTGGCGTACCGTTTTCACGGATCCGCTGCTGCAGAAACTTATCGAGACCGCATTGGCGAATAATACCGACATGCGGTCGGCGCAACTCTCCATAGAGCAAGCCCAAAATAACGTGAAATCTGCGAAATGGGGATACGCCCCTACGCTCTCCTTCACGCCGCAGGCCACTTACGCCTATCAAGGGGGAAGTTCTTTCACTGCCAAAATCCCCATCAGTGCCAGTTGGCAGCTAGGCATTTTCGGTCAGACCACCACGGGGGTGCGGAAAGCGAAAGCCCAAGTGGCATTCGAGGAGGATTACAAGCAGGCCGTACAAGTCAGTTTGTCCGCCAATATCGCGAATCTTTACTACACTTTGGTGATGCTTGACCGCGAGCTGGAGATTGAGGTGCAGACGCAAAGGTTGTGGGAGGAGTCGCTGGAATCGACTCGCGCTTTGTATGACGCAGGTATCTACGAAAGTCCCGCTGTTTATCAAATGGAAGCGTCGGTGGCGGCGGTGAAAACGGAAATCATCGATTTGCGCAATACTATCCTCACCACCGAAGCGTCACTCTGCAATCTGCTTGCTGAGCCGCCTCATCACATTGAACGTGCCTCTTTCGGTGCTTTCCAGATGCCGGAACAACTGCATTTGGGGCTTCCTATCCGTCTCCTTGACGCACGCCCTGACGTGCGCATGGCCGAGCGCAACATGGAGCTAGCTTATTATGGCACGCAGTCGGCTCGTCAGAATTTCTATCCCACCATTAACATTGAAGGGCTCTTCGGAGCGGCTTTCAGTCCCGCCCAACTGATAGGGCAGGCGGTGGCCTCGCTCACGCAGCCTATCTTCGCCGCTGGAAAACTCACTGCTCAACTTAAGAATGCGAAATTGAATCAGGAGAAGGCGAAAATGGAGTTCGAACAGTCATTGTTGGATGCAGGCAAAGAAGTTTATACGTATCTCCATAACTGTCAGACGGCCGGGCAGAAGGCCGTATTAATCGAAGGTCGTGTCAATTCGCTTCAACAGGCGTACGATGCTACTTCTTCGCTGATGCAGCACGGTTCCACCACCTATTTGGAAGTGCTCACTGCTCAGGAATCCTTATTGTCAGCACAACTCTCACAGGTGCAAAACCAATACGAAGCCATAGAAGCGCTCATCAACCTCTACAGCGCGTTAGGCGGTTTCGGAACGGGAACGGAGAAATAGAACTTGGCACTTGGGACTTGAAAATATGCGGCGGGGTTTCTATCGGAACTTCGCCGCCATTTTTTTGTCATCAAGCGGAAGGCGTTGTGGACCAACGGAGTAGTCCTTGCCAGTCTGCTCCCAAGCAAGGTAGCATTCCCGGATTTCGTCGCGCCAGCCCCTGCGGATGAAGAATTGGCCGGTGCGGTCCCAGAAGTCGTTGACCTCGATGACCACCGGACCGTCGTCGGTGATGGCGATGTCCCAACCTGCGGCTTTGCAGTAGGGAAACGCCTGTTGGAAGCGAATTACCTCAGCTTTAATAGAATCCCAGTTTTCGATGATAACCCCATTCAAAGGGCTGCCGCTGTCGGGATGACAGTCGATGTCCTTCACCTTGTGCCAACTGTCGAATTGGATGGCGTGTTGGATTTCACCCGTTGCTATATCCACGCATACATCCACGTTTCCGCCGCCGCCAGCGTTATCGACGCAACGACCCGCACGCCCAATTTTGATGAAGGTGGCAATCACCTTCGCAGAACCGTCGGGATAGAGCGCGGTCATGAATCGCACTGTGTTGACGGAAGAGGCGTTGAAAGCGGCGAACTGGGCCGTCTGCCGCACCACGCTCTCGAAAACCAGCGCCTCGTCGCCCAAAACGGACGAAAGAGCCAGCTGTTGTCCGTCGAAGCGGGTCAACGTTGCGTCATCATCTTGATAGTCGATACTTTTGATCACCCAGACATTGTCGCCGTGCGAGCTCTCCGTGGTCTTGATGACGCAGGATTGCACCCCCTTGGCCTTCATGATACGCAACACCCCGGCGAGATTGCCAGCACATTCGGAATGAACCGTGTAACGGCCTTCGGGTTGGTAGTGGCAGTACAGTTCGGAAGTCCGCACCCCCGTGTTTTCCAGCATCTTGTGCGCCACAAACTTGTTGCGGGCCAGCGACATATACTTCAACGGGTTGAGCAGTTCCAGATAATACCGCTGCTCGTCCAATCCCAGGAAATCGCGGCGGAAATCCTCGCTCCGTTTCTCAAATTCGAACTCGTAATACTCCTCTGGCCGCAAACCCTTGGCACGATAGAGGGAGAGATAGTCTCGAATCACCCTCATCCGCGCCGGAACGGGATACTTCCCAGCCAGCTGCATGGCGTGATAAACGGCTGATATGTTGCTTCTTATAGACATTGACTTTGAATTTTGACCCAGGGCTGCGGCCTGCGGCCTTTCCCAGGGCTACCGAGCTCTTGTCCCTTCGGAACTGCTCAAGGAAATAATTTTAATTTACGTAGGCTTTTACACTCGCCAACTACTAACTATTTATAAATGGGTGCGGACATAATGGTACTTTTCGTCCATCTCTCGTTGGATGTCCAAGTCGAAAATACGTTTCATTCCCGTCGCTTTCACGGAGGCTGGCATTCCCGCCAGTAAAGTGTAGGGTTCAATATTTGAGAAGTCCTTGTTTACCAAACTGTTGGATGCCACAATGGTTTTATCGGGGACAAATGCGCCTTTGGTAAACGTGGTGCGGTTGCCGACCCAGATGTCCTCGCCGAGGATAATGGGTTTGGTTAGCGGTCCGATTTCCCCGTTCTTGTTGAGATTCTGCACGTAATGGAATGTTGTGTCCATAAATTGGCAGTCCCACGCTGCACGCACGTTGCTGCCGATCACAATTCGGTCGAAGCAGAAAATCTTGAGGTTGGTGCCGAAATAGGATTCCCTTTTGCCGAACTCCAACGTCGCATTGTCGGAAATCACCACGTAGGAGCCGTGGCCGAAGATGACGGGTCCGTTGAAGATGAGCGTTCCCCGCACGTTCCAGATGCACTGCTGGATGGCGGTATCGACATAATGGTCGTTTTTCCCGATTCTGATCATCCCGGAGGTGATGGGTCCGTTGATGATGATTTTGCCCGTGAGACTGCGGAAAGTCACCTTCCCGTAGAGCCACACCGGTAGCTTCTTGGCCACCGCGAAGGGGAACACTTTGAAGTTGAACCAGATGGTTTTGATTACATTGATGGTTCGGATGATGTAGAGTAGTCGTCGCATATTGGTTTCTTTTCCTCGGGGCTCGCTATCACTCACTTTGGAGACCAGGGCTCGCTGCCGCTCACCCTGGGTTGACACGTGTCGGGCTTGCAGCCCTCTTGGAATATTATTCGTTAATAAAATACCTATTTCTCAAACATTGCGGATTCTACGAGTTCGCAGATGATATGTCCGATCATGATGTGGCTCTCCTGGATGCGAGGGGTGTCCTTGGAGGGTACATTCAGCAGAGTGTCGGCGTAGTCTTTCATCGCACCGCCGGTCTCGCCAGTCATGGCGATGATTTTAACGCCCATCTCCTTGGCCACCTCGAAGGCGTTGAGGATGTTTTTGGAGTTGCCGGAGGTGGAGATGCCCACGATGACATCACCGGTTTTGGCGGAGCCGCGCAGCAGGCGCGAGAAGATGAGGTCGTAGCCGTAGTCGTTGCCCACGGCGGTGAGGTAGGAGGTGTTGCAGTGGAGGGCTTCAGCGTTGAGCGGTGGCCGATCGAAGTAGAAACGGCCGGAGAGTTCTGCGGCGAGGTGTTGCGCATCAGCGGCGCTGCCTCCGTTTCCGCAGAAATGGATTTTGCCGCCATCGCGCAAGGATGCGACAATCATTTCAGCCCCCTGTTGGATGCGGTCGAGGAATTCGGGGTTGTTCAAAATCGCCTGTTTCGCGGCGATGGATTGTTCGATGGATTGTGGGATTCTGGGGTTCATGGGATTGGTTTAGGGGTTATCAGATTAGGGGTTAAGGTTTAGGAGGTAATACGTTTAGGCTTCTGATATTAGGTTGGACATTACTTCGGTGAAGGTGGACCAGGCGTACTTTTTCTTTTCTTCTCTCACGTTTTGCGCAAATTCCTCTTGTTTGTTTTCTGTGAAGAAACGGCAGAGAGCGTCGGCAATGGGTTTAGGATCAGGTTCCACCACATAGCCGATTTTGCCGTCAGGAACGATTTCGGGAAGACCGCCCACATTGGTCACCAGCATTGGTTTCTCGAAATGGAAGGCGATTTGCGTCACGCCGCTTTGGGTGGCAGTTTTGTAAGGTTGGGCAACAATGTCTGCTACGCTAAAGAAGCGGTTCACTTCAGTGTCAGGTATGTAGTCGTTGTACAGAATTACGGAATCTTCTATCTTTAATTCTTTGATTTTCTGGAGATAAGGATCGGGGTCGCCGTAAAACTCGCCAGCCACTAGTAGTTTTAAGTTCGATTGACTCAACCGCTCGTCGGCAAAGGCTTCCAGCAGCAAATCCAGTCCTTTGTAGGCACGGATGAAGCCAAAGAAGAGCGCGTATCTGTTTTGTGGGTCCAGATTCAGTAGTTGAAGTGCTTTTTCGCGAGGCAAAAGTTCCCCATAATGGTCGTAGATGGGATGAGGGGAGAACCTTTTAGGACAGTTCCGTTGGTCAAACTTCTCGATATCCTTGACTACAGATTCAGAGAGTGCCATGAAACCATCCATGGATTTCACGAAATAGGGTGGTAGGAATTTGTCTAATACATTGGGTTCGTGAGGAATCATATTGTGGACTAGCGCAATAACCTTAGTGTGACCATTTTTCTTGATTTTGCGCGCGATAGTGCCCATACATGGAGCCATAAAGGACATCCAATAGGCAAAGACCACTACATCGGCATTCTTTTTGGCAATCTCTTTGCCCACTTTTAGCCAATTGAACGGATTACAAGAATTTATTTTACGATAAATGGTCAGATTATCTGGTGCCGGGTCGGGACTGTATTGGGTCTTACCAGGGAACAGGAAGCTTGGGTATTGCAGCGTGAAGGTGTACATTTCCACGTCGTGTCCTTGCTTTTGGTACTCAGTGGCAAGTCGTTCATTGAAAGCTGCCAGTCCGCCGCGGTAGGGATATGCTGTTCCAAGAATGATGATTTTCATAGGGTATGATTTTGAGCGGCAAAGATAGTGAAAATTCGGTTACTTTCGTACATGCAATTACTCATTGAGCAATCTGTTCATCCGATTCGCAATCATCTGAATGTATGCTGTTTTCATTTCTTGTGGAAGAAAAGATTGTTCAATGAAAGCATACCAATCGTTTTTGACAGCATGATACTTCCTCAATACATTCTGGAACACTTTTTCTTCCAAACCGCTGTTAGCTACTGCTTTTTGGAAATCCTGAAGCGTGATCTTTTTCTTTTTAGCATTCAATGTCAGAGCCAGTTCCTCAGTATCAGAAGGCATTACTAACAGCGTGTTTAGTAAATCGTATGCAGGAGCAAGTTGAGGATTGCCTTGATTAGGAGTATAGAGCGAAAAGTTCTTCAGATGCATATCGCTATTGCCTGTGATCCAAGAAAATAACACAATCTCCCAAAAACGCGCCAAATCCAGTTTAGGGGCAGCGGAATATCGCATGATGAGTTTTGCAATTTGTTCGTATGATCCTCGATATTTGTTTTCTGTCAGCTTTTCAGAGAGTTGGCACATATCCTCCATCGGAATCTTTTCGCCCTTCGCTGTTCGATCCATTCTGCGTGTCAAGTAACACAATTGGCCATCGGCAAAACGTACGAGCGTGTGCGGAACAACCTGGATTTTAGCGATTTCGGCCAAATGCATCGTTAAATCTTCCAATTCTGGCAAATTGGGATAGAGCTCGGTTTGGGGTTTCAGAATGAATCGTCCCCATAATCCGACTATGGTAAATCGAGACTCATTCTGCAGGTGCTCAATATCCATAGATAGCTTTGCTTGTACGCCAGTTACTGCAGTTTGAGAACGTAAGACTTCTTTTGCTAACTCCTTGATTTCTGCATGTTTATATGGAAATATCGGCGTTGTGGACTTCCCGAATATCTTTTTAGCACACAGAGGATGGTAATCCACCATCCCCTTTTCTAATTCTTTATAGCAATACAAACATTTTGCCATACACTAATCATTTTGTTGGTCTGAAATATCCACAATGCTCACTGCGCCGATGCAATCTTTGCAACAAGCCAGCAACAGAGACATTCTGTCTCGCGGATTGATTTTCCAGTTGGCTTGGGCGATGTTTAGTAACCAGCCTTCAGGAATGAGGCCGTCGAAATAAGGGAACATATTATCGCTTGTAAAGGGCTTAGCTTGCAACGGCATTGTCAAACTAATGGGCATACCGTTATCCGCAATATACGTTTCCGAATAGACAAACGTGTATCCGTTTTCGTCCTCTGTGAGGATTCCTGCCAGTGTGTCCTGAAAATAGACTTTCGCCTGTTTCATACTTCACTCCTTTCTTTTTTCACAGGACTCAGTTCCGCCCCGAACAGTTCCAACACTTGGTTCACTTTATCTATTCGTAATGTGGGTTTACCTTGTTCTAAATCACGGACAAAGCGGAGTCCAACTCCGGATTTCTCCGACAGATCCACTTGTGTCAGATGATACAACTTTCGTTGTTCTTTCACAAATCTCGATAATTTCGTTTCGTTCATAATTATACGCTTTCGGGTATAAAAACAGTGTTTTCCCGCAAATTATACCCGAAAGCGTATAATTCCAGTCATATATCTGTTTTTATACCTTTTCGGGTGCAAAAATAAGAAAAATATTTTATTTCCCGTTATTTTTCGTACTTTTGCCGCTTCTTATTTTGAAATAAAAAAACATACGATATGAAACCGATTCTTAAGAAAACATTGACCCATTGCGGCATTATTCTGTTCTTCTTCATTTTGGCGGCTGTCTATATGTCGCCCGTTTTTGATGGTAAAGTCATCCAGCAAGGAGATACCCAGAAGTGGAAAGCCATGGCCAAAGAACAGACGGACTTCCATGATAAAACTGGAGAATACACTTTTTGGACTAGTTCAATGTTCAGTGGAATGCCATCATATCAAGTGACGAACCCACCTTCAAAATCTATTTTTGCAAAAATATATAATGTTTTCAATTTGAATTACTTAGGTTATGGTGGTAACATTGGTATTGTCTTTTTTTATTTGATTGGTTTTTACGTCGCTTTACTCGCAATAGGACTCTCTCCATGGCTAAGCTTATTAGGTGCTTTGGCATTCGGATTAGGAAGTTACAACATCATCATTATTGAAGCAGGACATATTACCAAGGCGTATGCCATGTCTATGATGGCACCTATCATTGGTGGAATGTTGCTAATATTGCAAAGAAAGAAGTATTTATGGGGCGGTATTCTTTTCGCTATAGCTTTAGGGATCCAAATTGCCTGTAATCACATTCAAATCACCTATTACACCATGTTGGTGGGGCTTATTTTAGGTCTTGTCTATTTGGTTTACGCCATCAAGGATAAGGAGTTCAAATCATTGCTGTTAGGTGTAGGAGTGATGTTCATCGGCATTGGTTTTGCTATCGGCACCAACGCCCGTCTTTTGTTCATCAACCAAGAGTATGTGAAATTTACCATGCGTGGAGGTTCCGAAATCTCGGTCACGCCCGAGGACCTGTACAAAGACGGAGAAGCCAAATCCATCACCGCTTTCAACGGTCTGGACATTGATTACGCTTACAGTTGGAGTTATGGAAAGGGTGAGACTTACACCTTGCTCGTCCCCGGCGCGTATGGCGGCGGCTCCGGCGAAACCGTCGGCACGGACTCCGAATTTTACAAAAACTTCCGCCAGAAACAGGCTCCGCTCTATTGGGGCGACCAACCCTTCACTTCCGGCCCTGTCTATTTCGGTGCCATCATCATCTTCCTGTTTGTTTTGGGCTTGTTTGTGGTGAAAGGGCCCGAACGCTGGTGGATCCTTTTGGCCACTGTCCTTGCCATTCTGATGTCGTGGGGAAAGAACTTCATGGACTTCAACAGCTTCCTGTTCTATCATCTGCCGCTTTACAACAAATTCCGCACCCCTTCCATGAGTTTGGTCATGGCCAATGTAACCATGGTTGTCATGGCGGTGCTGGCGCTCAAAGCTATTTTCGACAAAGACAATCCGATTGACAAGAAGAAACTCAACCTCGGACTTTACATCTCCACAGGTATTACAGCTGGTTTCATTCTTTTGATGATGGTTCTCTCCGGAAGTTTTTCCTTCTCGGGCGCCAGCGATGCCCAAATGGCTGCGCAATATGGTACCCAGTGGGACATGATCAAAGACGTGCTGGTGAAAGACCGTAAGGCGCTCTTTATGTCCGACTCTTGGCGCTCACTCGTTCTGATTCTGATTTCCGCCGTTTTCCTGTGGCTTTATATTAACGAGAAAATCAAACAGTCCGGCATCATCATCGGTGTTTTGGCCTGCTTGGTATTGTTCGACCTGTGGGGTGTGGATCGTCGTTACCTCAACGATTCCAACTTCATCAGCGAAAAACGCATCAAGCTGAAACCCTCGCAGACCGACCAAATACTGGATCAATATGCAGCTCAGTTCAACGATGAAGACTACCGTGTATTCGACCTTTCTGTGAATACTTTCAACGACTCTTATCCTTCCGCTTTCCATCACCAAATAGGCGGTTACCATGCAGCCAAACTGCGTCGATATCAGGATTTGATCGACTTCTACCTCTCCCGCCACATCAACACCGACGTATTGAACATGCTGAACGCCCGTTATGTGGTGGTACCTGGACAGGATGGTCAGCCGCTGGTGCAGCGCAATCCCGAAGCCTTGGGAAATGCCTGGTTTGTGGATGCATATCAGTTGGTAGAAGACCCCAATGCGGAAATCTTGGCATTGAACGACTTCAATCCGGCCGACACCGCTATCATTGACAAACGCTTTGCTGATATGGTGCAGGGCAAGAACTTGGAGCGCGACAGCAACTCTGTGATAGTAATGGATCACCAAAAGCCCTACAATCCCGACTATGTGGTGTATAAAACCAAAACCAGCAAAGATCAACTGGCCGTCTTTTCCGAAGTTTATTATGCCCCCGACTGGCGCGCCTACATTGATGGCAAACCTGCAGATTATTTCCGTGTGAACTACATCCTCCGCGCTATGGTAGTTCCTGCAGGCGAGCACAAAATCGAATTCAGAAATGAGGCTCCGCTTTTCCACAAGTTGGACAAGATTTCTTTGATTGTTTCCATATTGTTTGTTCTGGTAGTGGCGGGAAGTTTGGTGGTGTATTATCGAAAAGAGAAAAAAGGGGTTACTAAAGAGATTTCCGGTAAATAAATGTGTTGAGTCATGCTATCCGTCATCATTTGCACCTACAACCGCGACAAGTACATCTACAATGTACTGAAGAGTCTGGCAGAGAACACCTTACCGCACGACCGCTATGAAATCGTGCTGGTGGACAATAACTGCACCGACAATACCCGTAGCGAATGCGACCGCTTTGTGAAGGACTTTCCTGATGTGGTTTTTCACTATTTCATAGAAACCAACCAAGGTCTTTCACATGCCCGGAACCGAGGCATCAAAGAGAGTGCAGGCGATATTTTGGTATATGTGGACGACGATGCATTAGTCAACAAAGAGTATTTGGAAACGTATGCCAACTTCTTCGACAAGATGCCTGAGATTGAGGCCGCAGGTGGTCCGATTATCCCGAAATATGAAACGAATGAGCCCGATTGGATGTCGCATTTCACCAAAGCACTGATCACGGGGTATAAATATCTTGGAAACAAAGAGAAAGAGTTCCCTAAAAACGACTATCCTGGAGGAGGGAACGCCGCATATCGCGCATACGTGTTCGAAAAAATCGGTTTGTTTAATGTGGAACTTGGACGTAAAGGCGACAGTTTGGTCGGCGCCGAAGAAAAGGACATCTTCGACAAGATGACCACCTTGGGAATGCGGTTCTACTACCTTCCTGACGCCATTTTATACCATCTGATTCCGGAGAAAAAGCTCAGCAAGGACTATTTCGACCGCCTGACCTATTCCATCGGAAAAAGCGAACGGATGCGGACGTTGGCGATTGGGAAGTGGAAGTACACGAAGCGGTTGATTTCGGAAGGCATCAAGTGGGCCGCTTCCATCGTTTTGTGCGTAGGTCACACGCTGACGGGCCATCCCAAGAGAGGTTGGAAACTGATTCAGTTCAGATGGAATGTGACGAGGGGGTTGTTGGGGAGATAGTCGCTTAACCACTTTAGTCCAAAGCCAACGTTAGGTTGAAATCATCTCAACATTGGACAATTCGTTTTTCGACTGATTACCTCCGAACAAACCTCTGGCATCGTTGGTTGATAATACGCCAATATGCGCGTTTCATCTTGTCATTGAGAAAACTACGGGCAATCAGGTCGGGGACCTTTGGTGGAAACCTCATAAAAAGATCCAAGACTCGCCCGACTCTCTTGGCAGGCAGACCAATGCGCCGCCCAAACCGCTCGAAATCAGTCCGACACAAATGTCCTGTTCGAAGCAGAACATCGCTCGGTTCTATATCGGGGGAAAGCCCACCTTTCAATCCTAAACCATCGCTTTCAAGATGAAGGCGGTGTTCAGCAGGTCGTAAGCTGGCGCAAGCGCATACTCTCCATTGCGATTGATGAGCGAGAAATTTTTCAGATGTGCATCCTCGTTTGCGTATAGGTAGTTGAATAAAACGAGTTTGAAGAACCGTTCCGTTTCCACCATCCATGCTGGGACAACCATCCGAATAGCATCAGCTATCATGGCATAATGGCCATCATATTTGAAATTGCTGCCGGCATCCTGCTCGGTTTTGCCAAGCACCGATGCAAAATCTTCTATCGAATACTTCGTCAAGTCGGACTTTACATCAAACCTTCGGGTGATATACACAGGTTGACCTTTCGCGCTGAAACACAACGCATTCGATGCTGTCTCAATATCATAAACTTGTGAGGCTATTTGCATGGTAAGATGTTCGTTGGCAGGAATCTGTTTGCGGGTTTGGATATTGATCAGCGGAGCTGGTTTCAGGATAAAAGTCCCTTGTTCACCAGGATTCGACAGACGGATATGACCACGCTCTACCACGGCCGAATATTTCTCTTGCGCACCAGAGATTGAAAGATTATTCTGGTTCTCTTGCAAATTAGAGCTGGCATTAATGCCATCAAAGTCAAAATCCAAGAAAGGAGATACCTTTTCGCCGCCAAAAAGCAACTTCAGTGCCATCGGCGAATAGGTATCGTACCCGGGTTGCAAAGTAGCTGGACAAACGCTAATAGTTTTCATTATTCCTCCTTTCTCAATGTCACATTGCCGATACAGTCCATTCCGCAAATCATCTCCAACATCCCGAAAAAGTCATTGTCGTCCACTTTGAAGTTTGCACACATAGCCCTACGATTGGAGCCTTCGGGCAGCAGGTTGGTGAAAAATGGGAAGATACGGTTTGAGCGGTAAGGCTCCTCCCTTTTGGGCAGAGACAAAGCAATGGCAGGTGTTTTTGGATCGGTCAAGTACTGGGCATTATAGACGAATTCGTAATCGTCCCGATTCCGTTCTGTCAGCTGGCCTGCGAGTCGGTTGTCCAAATATACATCTACAGTTCTCATTTCGCATCAAAAATATCGTTCAAATATCCCGTCTTTTTAGCTTGGATAATCATCTCCAAGCCCAAAACCGTCATAATTTTCTGCAGCGTATGCAGCGAAGGGTTCCCTTTTCCGCGCTCAATGTCCTTGACTGTGGCAATGCCCACCTCGGCAAATTCTGCCAGGTCTTGTTGCGACAGTCCTAGTCGTGCTCTCCTCTTCTTAATGATATCTGCAATAACCATTATTCTGAAATAAGTATATTTTATTGTACTTCTGAGGCAAAAATACATTTTTTTTGATATATGTCGTCAATAAAGTATAAAATATTGTACTTTTTATTCCATCGTGCTGTGCAATAGTCACACGCTGACGGGCCATCCCAAGAGAGGTTGGAAGCTGATTCAGTTCAGATGGAATGTGACGAAGGGGTTACTGGGGAGATAACCAGTTATTTCCTGTCTTCACGTACTCTTACAAAACTATCTTACCCGTATTGAACCACTCCACATAGTCAAAACCATCATAGTATTTTTTCAAGGAGCCGATGCTCTTGTATCGGGAGCAGATTCCAACAGACTCTTTGTCTTCGAAACCTTTGATGCAGAATGCAGATTGAATCTCAGGATGTTGTTTGTTTACAAAAACCACCTTGTTTTGATACGGCAACTGATCAAATTCTTTCAGATCAGATTCTGTACAACCATCCCGGTCTGTGAACATAATAAAAAGATTTGACCAGTTAATTCTCTTGCTTCTGTCTTCCCATTTTGTTTTTGCTTCTTGTTCGGATTTATAGTGTTCGAAATAGATACGCAAATCATCAAGTAATCCGACAGGGTAATCAATGCCTTCTTCTTTGGTGAAAGAGAGTTCGCGAGACATATAATGTTGAGTGTTCTTCAGAAACTTGATGAAATCTTTCGGTCTCATCCAAAGATTGACAAAAGGGCTGTTGAATCTCATGCCCAAGTCATGCAAAATGCAGGCTCCATTGCAATTGCTGGCTATGATGCTGAAGTCTTTATTAGTAAGTCTTTCGCGAATCGATTTCAAATAAAAGCTTCTGAATAAGTTTTGGGAGCATTCATTATTTCCATATTCAAATAAATGTTATAATCAATTCTTGACAAGGATGGCCTATAATAAACATTGTATCTATTGCTGATTTATTCTACCATCTCCCATTCGCCCCAATACTGTTTGACGAGATCCACTTGTCTCTCAGTTATTATAGAAGAGAATTCACGAAATGCTTCAGCAAATTCAGATTCAATATCTGATACTGAGTACTGTGACTCTGACTGTGGCTTTTTATTAATCAAAATGTTTTGCTTATGATAATAAACAGGTTTATTTAGGCATATTGAATAGCCAATATGCGTTCCTAATCCATTGGTCATCATCATATCTGACAACATGATCAAATCCTTTTGTCTTGACAAAAACAATGGGTCGCTGCGATGGCCGTTGGAAACAACAACAAAACCCTCTTTCTTGTATCTTTCCACATAATTAGGGTGGAGTAGGATATCTTTCCAATAAAGACAAACAAAAACAGAGTCGAAATAAAAAGATTTTGATTTAATATATTCTATCAAATCATCTATTTCATATTCCACTTGAATGTTTTCAATCGAATGTTGTGGGTAAACCAACAACATTTTGCCGATTGTCTTTTTTAAATTTCGCAAAGTATCGTCATCATAGAAATTCTTTGCTCCAAGAATATATGGACCGACTTCTACAACTTCCTTTTTTAGATTTTTTTTCTCAAGATACTGAGTGATATACTTATTTCTGACAGGGCCGAATGTGTAAACCTTTGAAATAAATGGACGATCCACGTATCCCATTAAGTGAGAAGAATCTGGGGTTTTAATAAAACAAACCCCATGTTCAAGATATTCAGAGAAAAAGTTAAATCGTTTATGTCTCAAATTTGCAACGGCTTTGTGATTTCCATACAAACAAACACTATGAAAATATTTTGGTGGGGTGAAATCATTTTTCACCAGTTCTTCATATTCAAAGAAATCTTTATTTTTACATTTCCTTGAATAGTATAGATATTTCAATAAGGAAACAATAAACAATGACATTTTTTGTACTTTACAACAATTTACTTATTACAATCAAACAAGACAATCTTTATGATAGGGCTTTTTTACTGAATGCCATGCGTAACTTTATGAACTATTTTGCACAATCAATGGGGATAGAATATGCTCTACAAACTCTCGAAAGACAACTTCTCCACTTCGTTTTGTTAACGATACAGAGGCAAGCTGGCGTACGTACTCAGGAGCGGACGAGGGTATTCCGGACCATCCCACTATGCGAAGCAACGATATGTCATTTTCCATAGACACTGAAAAACACTATTCAACTACATGCCAGCTCATCCTGTCTCCCACTTCCAAATCGCAATTCACTTTGCGACCTATAAGTTCAAACAGATACTTTGGATGCAGTCCAAAGCCAGGGCGAACGGAACGAACGTTATCTTCTGTTATAGCATCTCCTTTCTTCATTGGTCGTGCCACATAAAGGGAACGAGAATATTCACGACCTTTAATGGAAGCAGGGTCATTTGGATAATTTACGCGTCCAAGGGATTTCTCTACTTGGCGAATATTCTCAACCATCTGCCGGAATTCGTTAGCTTCCATGCTGAAAGCTGAATCGGGTCCACCGATGCTACGATCAATAATGAAATGCTTTTCCACCACTTCCGCACCTAATGCCACAGCAGCCATTGGTACCACACTTCCTTCTGTATGGTCGGAAAGGCCTGCCTTCACCCCAAAGCGTTGCTTCATATCAGGAATAGTCAACAAATTGGCATCTTCAATGGGAGCTGGATAAGCTGAGGTACATTTCAAAAGCGTGATATCAGAACATCCTTCACCACGGATAGTGTCCAAAGCAAGCTGAATGTCTTCTTCCATAGCAATACCAGTGGAGAGAATGATGGGTTTGTGTTTGGATGCAATATACTTGATTAGTGGGATGTCCGTGATTTCAAACGAGGCAATTTTGTATATGGGATTATTCAAACTTTCCAGCAAATCCACTGCTGTTTTGTCAAACGGGGTGGAGAAGCAGATAAGACCTTCTTGGTGAGCGACTTTGAAGATTTCATCATGCCACTCCCACGGAGTATATGCCTTTTGATATAGAGAATAGAACGTTTCGCCCTCCCAAAGTCCTTTTCCAACTTTGAAATCGGGCTTGTTGCAGTTAAGAGTTAGTGTATCAGCCGTATAGGTTTGAATTTTAATAGCATCAGCACCAGCCTGCTTGGCAGCTCTGATGGAGTCAAGGGCAATTTGTTTGCTGCCATTATGATTTGCTGAAAGTTCAGCAATAATAAATGTCTTATTCATTGTAGTTGCAGGATATAATAGATATATTCGTTATCGTGTGATTGTTCTTGGTAACCAAGTTTTTCGTGATATTTGATAGACCTAGGATTATCTTGTTTTACCTTTGCTGTAACCGCTTTGATACCCTTTTGGGGTAAATCAGCCAAAATTTTTCTTTCCCATTTTGCAGTCTCACCTTTAATTTTTGTGTTGGGGTTGGCGATAATTCCACGTTCCCATACACCCTCTTCTTCTTTGGTTAGATTATATGTTCCCACCAGTAAACCATCTCTATAAATAGCAAGGTAAAGTCTGTCAGGATTTCCCTTTAAGCGCTCTACAAACTGGAAATGGTTTTCTTCAGAAATCACTTCTGGATTCACCATCCATATACGAACATCATCATGGTTTCTCAAATTGAGAATCTCTAAATGTTGCTCTTTGGTGCAATCAACATAATTGACAATTTCATACTGATGGTTGATGAAAGAGTGTAAAATAACGTCTTTGTACTGGCCTTCGAAATAGCAATGGTCTTTCAATGTTGCTTCACGCACAAACCCATTTGCTTCAAGCATTGTATAAAGATGAGGGCGCAAGTCAAAGGCGTATGTATAAATTTTGTGAAGTGACAAATCATCAAAAGCCACGGACTTCAACATGGTCAGATAGTTGTTCCAATGTTCTGCAAAATGCTCTGCCTCAAGACTTGTGTCCATTATGAAGGAGATTTCCGCATTATGGTCTATCCAATTAATATGTACTAGGCCGCCATAACCGATGCAAATGTCATTCTCAAGATATGAAAAGAGTATCTGATCTGGTTTAGGGTTGTCATACAGTTTGGAAACAACATTGTCAAAATACCGTTGCTGGTCTTCTTCCGTTAGTGGACGAGCTTGACGCAAATGATAGATTTGCTCATTGCGCCACTTCATAATAAGGAACCTGTCCTCATAGCGTAGCGGGACTAAGTTATAGTCACCGAGTGAGATTTGTTGATTTTGAAGACATTTATAAGTTGGCATAACGTAATCTTATTTTTGGGAATGGGATAGGTTTTTGCGCTTACTCATGTGTTTCTATATTTTCGTTCACCTGCCAATGTCCGCCTTTGTCAGGGCCGATGCGGGTTAGGCGGCCTTTTTGTTTGAGTAAATCTATGTCCCTGTGTATGGTTCTTCGTGTCACATGAAAGATTTGGGCTAAATCAGTGGTTGTTATAGATGTGTTTTTTTTCATCTCCTCAAGGATTAATAACAATCTGTTTTCTGTGACATTATCTGTGACATTATCATTTTTCTTGTCCTTTTCTGTAACATTTTCCACAGCATGAAAACTCGAATAAGCTGTTCCCATCACCATAAAACCAATCTTTTCGTATTTTGGCTCAGGATTGCCCGCTTCCGCTAATTCCCGATACATTCGATCCACACCTTCACCAAATTCACGAACGAACTTATGTGCTTTCAAAAATTCTGCTATTTGTGGATTCCGTGAGAAATGCATGTGCCGCATATTATCCAGTCGAACCAGACCAGGCAGATTTCCGGGGCTTTCCACTGTGATTCGGTCATCGAACATTTTGATTTGAATGTCAGTGCCTAAAATGCTATAATCCCGATGAGTAATGGCGTTAATAATCAATTCTTTCCACACAAATTCGGGATATTCAGCTTTTGTCACAAACCGGGCGTCTGGACCTAAATAGGTGTGTTCACGAATTTGGGTGCTTACGAAATTAATGCTTTTCTTTACCATATCCAAAATGGTGCCATCAAAAATCACATCTTTCATCACATTCATCTGTGCTCCAGTCAAAGCTTCTGTCCCTTCATATTTTATAAATCGCACTTGTGCTCGTGGAAAGAAATTCTGCGGTTTCTTGCCAAAAAGCAATACGGCTGCATTGCTAACTTTGTAATCCTCGCCGTTCTTCACAATCATTTGGTGGTTTTCCTCCAAATATTCCATTGGAGATTTGGAATAACCTATCAAATCCGTATATTGCTTTACTAGTTGCAGGTCAACATCTTTTAATGAAGCTCCAAATGCAGGCTTGCTTTCATAAACCACCTCTCCTTTGTTGTACAAAAGCTGCAATCGTTCGTCAAAGGTCAATTTTTTGGATTTGTCGCCCACGCGATAATACACTTCATCTTTCTGATTAGCATGTACTTTTTGACTTTGAGCCACATGCATCAATAAGATATGATCCGTCTTCCCATCCGCATTGGCAAATGCGACCATGATGACAGCCAAATCCTTCGGCGCAATGCGGATGCTTTTGCGGTCAAAGGTCTGGCCTTCAGTATGGGGTGTCAATTGCTCTATGGTATATTGTGTCATTGGTGCAATAATGTATACTTCATCTCCGCCAATGTCCAATCGGTTTCGGTGTCAATATCCTGAATGGTTGTTTCGCTGACCTCAATACCACCAACTTTGATATTGCCAGTTAACCATTCTCTAGTCTTATACCAATAGAATGTACCCGTATCGTGATATTCTTTGGGCAAATCTTGGCTACGGCTGTTCTCAAACTCAGGCCAATGACGTGTCATCGTGCCATCTTCAGCAAGGTCAAGGCAACGCCAGATAGGATATGAGAACAGAACTACGGGATACACACAGGTAAAATCAGATTTTTGTAACCGTTCAAAAGCAGAAACTACATCTTTGCTTTGGACTAAAGGTGCAGTAGCATAGAAACAGCAAAAGTTATCAAACGCTAAGCCCAATTCTTGGTACTTGGCAATCACTTCTTTCAGGACATCAGCGGTGGTAGCGTAATCACTGGATGTCTCGGCAGAGCGCATAAAAGGAACGTTTGCGCCATATTGCTTTGCAACGTTAGCAATTTCTGCATCATCCGTAGAAACCATAATCTCATCAAAAAGGCCAGCTTGTTGTGCTGTTTCAATGGAATAGGCCAACATGGGTTTTCCAAGAAATGGCTTGACATTTTTGCGCGGGATGCGTTTACTCCCGCCTCGGGCTGGAATAATGCACAGATTCTTCATCTCAAGTTATTTGCGAGCCATGAATTCTTTCACTTTGGTGATGACCCAATTCTGCTCTTCGTCGGTAAGACTCGGGAACATGGGAAGAGCCAAACAGTGGGCATAATAATTCTCGGCCATCGGCATGTCACCTTCTTTCCAACCAAATTGACGATAATAAGGCATGGTGTGGGCGGGAATATAGAGTACCTGTACGTGTACCAAGTTGTCATGCATAAAGTCGTAGAGTCCTTTTCTGTCATCCACTTGAATCATATAAAGGTGGAAGGCGTGGAAGATATCGTTAGCGCGATATGGTGTGCGCACTTCTGGCATGTTGGCAAAAGCTTCGTCATACTTGCAAGCTATTTCATTGCGACGTTGCAAACTCCAGTCCAGACGTTTTAATTGTGATTTTGCTAAAGCAGCTTGCATTTCGGTAATACGATAATTATGACCTAATTCAAGCATTTCGTAGTACCATCCTCCATCACATTTTGTCATGAGGTCGGGATTTTTTGTGATGCCGTGCGAAGTAAATAGAGCTACTTTATCAAATAGTTCCTTGTTGTTGGTTGTGATTGCACCACCCTCACCAGCGGCGATATGCTTGACAGGGTGAAAAGAATACACGGTCAAATCTGCAAACTTCCCGTTGCCCACTAATTGCATCTCGCCTTTGCTATCAGAAAATTTAGCTCCCGGGGCATGACAAGCATCAACGACAAGATAGAAGCCGTATTCATCAGCTAATGCTCTAAGCCGTTCTTCATCAATAGGATAGCCAGCAAAATCTACAGGCACTACCGCTTTGTAAGTCCCTTTTGGAGAAGCTTTGAGAATATCTTCCAATTTATCCAAATCCATCAAAAAGGTTTTAGGATCAATATCACAGAAGACAATTTCTGCGCCTTCATAGCGGAAACCGTTGGCAGAAGCCACAAATGTGATAGGGGTGGTGATGACTTTGTCACCTGGTTTTATGTTCAAAGCTTGGGCGCATATATGCAGAGCCGCCGTGCCGTTGCTAACCATACGGGCATATTTGCAACCTAGATAATTGCAGAAATCCTTTTCGAACTCGCCGACGATAGGACCTTGTGTCATATAATCAGATGTCAAAACTGACATCACGGCCTTTATATCTTCATCACTGACATATTGGTGGCCATAAGGAATGGTTTTCGTAATCATTTTACTTCAAAATTTGGATCAACGTATTTTTTGATTTTTTCGCGCATAGATTCCACTGTTTCCCATTCAGTATTATTGTCAGAGCTGTAATGGAAGCCATCAGGAACTGGAACCGCATTGTGATGTTTGATAAAGTCATCTCTAGAATACATGTAGGATACGGAAGGGAGGATTACGTAATATTTGCCTAAGTCAACAGTATCAAGTGCATCCGTTACAGTGATCATTTCTTCGTGAAGTTTCTCCCCAGGACGAATTCCGACTTCGACTTGTTTGAGATTAGGGGCAATGGCAGTCGCTACATCACAAATCTTGTAGGAAGGAATTTTAGGGATGAAAATTTCTCCTCCAAGATGATGACCGATTGCATACATCACCATGGCAACTCCGGCTTCCAATGAAATATTGAAACGAGTCATGCGCATATCGGTGATAGGTAGCTCTTTGGCTCCCTCATCTCTCTTTTTGATAAAAAATGGGATGACAGAACCACGTGAGCCCATGACATTTCCATAACGCACTACAGAGAAGTGGATGTCTTTGGAACCTTTAATGTTATTGGCGGCAGTGAACAATTTGTCAGAGGTCAATTTTGTGGCACCATAAAGATTGATGGGTGCGCATGCTTTATCAGTGGAGAGTGCAACCACGTCGTGCACGCCACAAGCCAAAGCAGCTTTAATGACATTTTGGGCACCATTCACATTGGTTTTAATGCATTCTTCAGGATTATATTCTGCAGTGTCCACTTGTTTGATAGCAGCTGCATGAATAATCACATCCACGCCTTCGCAAGCACGAGTTAAACGCTCCAGATCCCGAACATCACCAATGAAATAGCGCATCATTGGATACTGTCGTTCAGGATATTTGAGCTTTAATTCATACTGCTTAAGCTCATCACGCGAGTATATGATGATTTTTTTGACATTTGGATAATCTCTCAAAATCACTTCGACAAATTTCTTGCCGAAAGAACCGGTACCTCCGGTGATTAGTACAGTCTTGTTATTCAACATAGTTTCAAAACTAAAAATCAATCCAATATTAATCGAACCTGCAAAAATACAAAATTTGTCATTTAAATATAACCATAAAATGACAAAAAACATTTCTTTCACCGCACCACCGTCACACTCGTATGAATTCCTTGCTTCTTATCGCTGTTCACCACGCAACGGAACTCAATGGCGCAGTAATAGACCCCGTCTGATTGGCCTTCCGCGTCCCATGAAAGTTCCTGGGTGTCCGCTTGTGTGTAAACCAGCCTGCCCCAACGGTTATAGATTTCCATCTCCAAGCTGATGAAATCGCCCTCCAGTTGCGGCACAAAGGTATCGTTGAAGCCATCTCCGTTGGGGGTAATCACGTTGGGAACAATAACTTGGCAGGGCCGACCGTCGAAATGGATGGAATTGTCGGTGGTGTCGCACTCGGCTTGCAAACCGCCGTATTGCGCTGCACCATCCCCGTTGTCGTTAACTGTGACCTGCAAGGGGTAAGGGTTCTCGAAGGTAGCTAATAGGGAAGTGCTGATGCTCAAGGTGATGTTGGTGCATTCTCCGGGCTGCAGACCCTGAACCACTTCTTCAGTTTGTATCAAGTCGCCGGATGAGGTGTAGATGGACACGAACATGGGTCCTCCGAACACCAACTCTCCCGTGTTGCAAACGGTCATCACAACTTGGATATTGTCGTCGTTGTAGGTGATTATAGGGTTCTGAGTTACTGACAAATTGGCCAGCGGCATGAACGGCCGCCCATATTGGTCGAGCGTGGTGGCCTGCTGGAGGAAGTTGTTGAAGGGTCTTCTCACAACGCCTTGCGGGTCGGTGAAAACGGTGGCGTTGTCGAAGAGTGGGGTGGGAATGGTTAGATCTTTGTTGACATTGGTGACGTTGTACAGGTACTGGTTCCACACGGAACGCGCGGGTGCCCAGGGGTGGACTCCTCCAATAACCCATAATTCTCCACCCACCCAGCCTAAACCGCTGTTTACCTTGCCGCACGTCACGATTTCCGCCGCCCCGTCACCGTTGATGTCCGCCACCACGGGATACTCTTTCCAAGTGCCGGCAGACATACTTTTGGCATATAAGTTGTAAAAGGATATCGTGTCGTTTCCGGTCAAATGGCTTTTGCCACTGCCGTTTATGATGCGCAATTTGTCTTGGTCACGATAGACAATCTCCATGATGCCGTCTTGGTTGAAGTCGAACAGGGTCATGGAGGTTTGTCCCGACTCGTCGGAGTGCGTGGCCTGCCACTTGGTCTGCAAACCGATCTGCGGGTTATATTTCATTGCCGTGATTCGCGAACTGCTCACAGGAGTTTTATAATCAAGGTAAATAAACTCTAAATAACCGTCTCCGTCAATGTCGCCCACCATGGGATATCCAATGGTTTTGGCATAGTGGCTGTGAATGAAAAGGATGTTTTCAGATACGGGGTCGTAGGCGTAGATGTAGGCAGAGTCTGTGATTTCGGATTGGGTGCCGTCAATGACGACCATCACGTCCAGTTGTCCATCAAGGTTGAAATCCGCAACGGCTACATTGCCGTCTTGAGGAACACGGTTTGGGAGGGCAATGGTCTTCATTTCCGTCACGCTGTTGAGACTGGCATCGGTGCGACTGACGATGTTTACGTGATAGATGGTGTTGCCGCAAATAAGTTCGGGATGGGAGTCTCCCAACACGTTTGCAGCGAACGACATGGCAGCATGTCCGTTTTCATTAATGGAACATCGCCAACTACGCCCCATGTTACCGTCTAAAGGACCGGCACACAGCCGTTTTAGCGTTGCCGCATCAAATATTGTGTTGCCAATGTACAGTTCTGGCCAGCCGTCGTAGTTGAAGTCTGTTACGGAGATCACCCCTTCGCATGGCATGTTTATGTCGGAGGTGGCCAACAGTTGACCGTGAATGTCGTAGGAACGCAATTTGCCGTCGTAACAATGGAGAACTATGGCCCCCTGCATCCCGCCGTTGCTGTTGGGATAGCGCACCAATGCCATTGGGCCGCCATAACCCGCATATATTCTCTGCGGGAGATTGATAGTTCCAATTTGCTGTAGATCAGTGCCTCGGTAAATACCTACCTGCGTGGTGTAGTGGTCATTGGTGACGGTTTTTCCAGCTACAATCTCGGTGATGCCGTCCCCGTCAATATCTCCCACTAAAGGCACGTAATAGCAGTGGATGTTACTGGTCGAATGCAATACTTGGGCATCCCAGGGCTGTTGCATTGCGTCAGTGGTGCAGTTCGCTTCCACCATGTTGTCGGGCAAGGTGACTTGAGCCTGCGCATAGTTACACAAGCCTATTAGCCAAATCAGTGCACCTAATATGTTGATTGCTTTCATGTTAAGATTGATTTACAATACCGTGATAGTACCTTTTGTAGTAAATCTCTTCCCAAAATGGTTCGAATAGTGAATCACATACTGATAAACGTTGTTGTAGTAAGTTTTGCCTTTGTACTCGCCGTGCCAGCAGAAGTTTTTGTCGTTGGAATAGAAAACCATTTCACCCCAACGGTTGAAGATGCTGATTTCAAAATCATCTATTTGATTCTGAATCGTTTCGGGAAGTGAAAAACCATCATTTACTCCGTCCGATTTAGATGGGGTGATGGCATTGGGAAGATACAGGGTGATTTCCGACACTGCAATTTGTATCGTAATGTATATGGTACTGTCGCAGCCGTATTCGCTTTGGAAAGTGATGGAGGTGTCAATGCGATTTTGATCTCCCAACACGCTTTCACTCAGGAATATCCCATGTCGGTCATAGTCAGAACCTTGGGAGATGGTTTCGGTGAAATGCATTTCGTATGCGGGATGCACTTGCAGTTTCAGGACAATAATGCTGTCGCATGTTCCCGTTTGAAAGGTCCGGCTGTAGTACTTTGTACCACTGTTTTCGGTTTCAGAAGCGTCAATGTCAAAGTTTTCGTCATGGTAGGATTCTCGTACACAAATGTCTGCCAAAACTGTGTCTCGGGTGCTTGGACATGGCGAGAGGTAGGCGAAATTATCTGAAGTGTCGCACTCTTCCTGTTGGTTTCCATATTGCGCGACCCCATGGCCGTTGTCATTAACGGAAATGACAATGTTTTCGATATTGGGATAGTTTGACAAATCCTCGTTTGAAAAAGTGACTTGGATGGTGCTGCAATCGCCAGGGGGTAGGGAATTGTTAATAGTTGCTGTCTGTAGTATAGTTCCTTGATATTCATTTACATAGTACGTGATGTAAAAAGGAGAGGATAGTATTTGGCTTCCTGTATTGCAAACTTGAAATGAAAGCGAAGTGTTCTGGTCTTCAAAAAATATTTCAGCATCGTTGACAGTGGCGTTTGCCAAAGTCATGAAGGGCTTTCCATATTGGTCCAGCGTGGTGGCTTGTTGCAGAAAGTTGTTGAAGGGGCGGCACACCATACTCTGCGGATCGGTAAAAACGGTTGCGTTATTGAACAACGGAATGGGGATAGTCAAATCGGCGTTGACATTCGTGACGTTGTACAAGTACTGGTTCCACACGGGTCGCGCGGGAGCCCACGGGTGAATGCCGCCAATCACCACCAGTTGTCCCCCGACCCAGCCAAGTCCTGTGGTCATCTTGCCGCACACTACAACCTCGGCACGTCCGTCGTTGTTGACATCCGCCACCACAGGGTATTCTTTCCAAGTACCAGCAGTCATACCTTTGGTGTAGAGGTTGTAAAATGGAATAGTATCGTTTCCTGTTCGGTGACTTTTGCCGCTGCCGTTAATGATACGCAGGTTTTGTTCGTCGCGATACACAATTTCCATGATGCCATCCTGGTTGAAATCGAACAGAGTCATGGTGGTTTGGCCAGACTGGTCGTTGTGCGTGGCTTGCCACTTGGTTTCCAGTCCTGTTTGCGGGTTGAATCTTATCGCAGTGATTCTGGACTGAGACACGGACTGCTGGTAATCTAAATATACGAATTCCAGCAAATTGTCTCCATCAATGTCGCCCACCATTGGATACCCGATGGTTTTGGCATATTTTCCGTGAACGAAAAGAATGTTTTCTGTGACTGGGTTATAGGCATATATATAGGCAGAATCGGTGTAATCTGTAGAAGTTCCATCAATGATTACAAGTACGTCAAGTTGCCCGTCGAGATCAAAGTCGGCAACCGCTACATTACCATCTTGTGGAACCCGTGTGGGTATATTGACGGTCTTGAGTACGTTGATGCTATTTTGGGAAACATTGGTGCGGCTGACGATATTCACTTGATAGAGGGTGTTGCCGCATATCAGCTCAGGAATGGAGTCGCCGAGGACATTGGCGGCGAAGGACATGGCGCAACGACCCTTTTCGGTGGAATTGCATCGGTAGCTTCTGCCTAGATAACCAGTTGGGTCGCCAGCACATAACTGTGTCAGTGTTGCTGCATCATAGATGGCGTTCCCGATATAGATTTCAGGCCAACCGTCGTAGTTGAAATCTGTTACAGAAACGACCCCTTCGCAAGGAGTGTTCACATTGGAGGTGGCAATTAGTTGTCCATTAATGTTGTAAGAGCGGAGTTTGTTGTCGTAACAGTGCAATACGACGGCACCTTGCATACCTCCATTGCCATCAGGGTAACGAACAATGGCTATCGGACCTGCATAACCAGCATAAATTTTCTGTGAAACATTAATGGTTCCAATCAATTGCAAATCAGTTCCTCGATAGATGCCTACCTGCGTTGTATAGTGGTCATTGGTAAGAGCCTTTCCAGCCACGATTTCCACAATGCCATCTCCATCAATATCGCCGACCAAGGGCACGTAATAGCAGTGGATGTCGTTGGCGGACATCAACACTTGTGCGTCCCAAGGCTGTTGTTGGGCATCTGTGGTGCAATCGGTAATCATGATGTTGTCGGGCAGACCAGTTTGCCCCGAGACCTGCATAAGGAAGGACATGCATATCATCAGCAAAATGATTATGCAGGGCTCCTTTGTGTGAATATCATGTCTCAACATGTTCATATTTGCAAAGTATTATCAAGTGGCAAAAATACTACTTTTTCGGCTCACCGCACCACCGTCACGCTCGTGTTCAGCAACTGGCGCTTCTGGCTGCTGGTGGCGCAGCGGTACTCGATGGCGCAGAAATAGACCCCGTCGGAGACGTTGGTGGCGTCCCAACTCAAAGATTCCTTGCTCTCCTGTCGGTAAACCCTCTTTCCCCAACGGTCGAAGATCTCCATCTCCAGGCTGAGGAAGTCTCCCTCCAGCTGGGGCTTAAACACGTCGTTGAACCCGTCGCCGTTGGGTGTGATGACATTTGGGACATCCACCTTGCATGGCCGTCCATCGAAACGGGCGTAGTTGTCCGTCGTGTCGCACTCGGCCTGCAATCCGCCATATTGGGCGGTACCCTCCCCGTTGTCGTTGACAGCGATGCACAATGGATAAGGGCTATTGAACTGTTTCAGATTGGCCTGACTGATGGAGAGATTGAGGGTGGTGCATTCGCCGGGCAGCAGACCTTGGGCAAACTCTTCGGTTTGCACCAAATCACCGGAAGACGAATATATGGAGACGTACATCGGCGGGGAGAAAGCAAGCTCCCCCGTGTTGCAGACTTCTATCTCCGCTAACACTTCATCCCCTTCGAATTCCACAGATGGGGTGCTGGAAATGGTGAGGTTTGCCAACAGCGCGAACGGCCGTCCGTACTGGTCCAATGTGGTGGCCTGCTGCAGAAAGTTGTTGAATGGACGGCGAGTCACGCCCTGCGGGTCGGTGAAGGCGGTGGCATTGTTGAAAAGCGTCGTGGGCACAGTGAGGTCCTTGTTGATGTTGGTGACGTTGTACATATACTGGTTCCACACGGGGCGTGCGGGCGCCCAAGGTTGTCCTGAGGACTTGAAAATGTTCAGCTTCGAGCTGCCCACGGAGACAATCTCCGCCGACCCGTCAGCATCCACATCGGCGATGACCGGATACTGCATGATGGTGGTCTCGCTGTAAGGGAACGTGCTTAATACATACATCGCCACCGTGTCGTTGTGGGTGATATGGCTTTTGCCGCTGCCGTTCACGATCTTCAATGTGGATTGGTCGCAGATGATCAACTCCAGAATGCCATCTTGGTTAAAGTCGAAAGCGGTGAAACTGTTCGAAAACGAATCTTCATCGGGGTGCATGCCCCACATCAGCGTGAACGACTGTGTGGTCGCATTGTACTTGTGGGCTTGGATAAAGTTGCTCGTCGCCGCACCGCACTGCAGCACTATCTCTAACATGCCGTCATTGTCGATATCCGCTATCAAGGGTATGCTCTTTCCAGAACGGTTTGTGTTGATAATGAGCGGATTGCTGACCTGCTCATTGTGCACGTCCCACACATAGCAATATACTGTCCCCGATTGCGCATCCGTGTTCTTGATGCTGATGAAGACATCCAGATGTCCGTCCATATTGAAATCGGCCACCTGCACGTGCCCGTCAGTGGGTGTGCTACCAGGAGGGGTGATCTGCTTCACCAGCGTCATTGTGTTTCCCGCCGTCCCATTCGGGTTGGTGATGGTAACCTCGAAGATTTCGTTGCCGAGTATCAGTTCCGGCCGGTTATCCCCGCACACGTCGGCAGCAAAAGGGGAAGACAGCTTCCTATGGGTGAACTGCGTGTAGTGCGCATATGATAAGCCCGCATTCGTGGTGCTCGCCGTCGCCAGCAACTTGCCGGTTTCCGCGTTGTAGATTTTGTTGCGGACGTACACTTCGGGGCGTCCGTCGCCGTTGAAGTCCGCAAAGCTCACATTCACGGCGTAGTTGTTTGCGCCCGACGCATAGTCCACATCCGAGACCCAGTAGGGCGTATTGGGTGTCGCTGAGGTGATGTCGTAGGCCCGTAGCCGGTTGTCATAGCAAGCCACCACAATCAACCCTTTGCCGTCGGAAGTGCGTACCAGCCCGTAAGCGGCAGCATCATACTCTGATACTGGTGATTCCATTGTCACGGTTGTCTTCAACTGGTGGGTCACCCCGTCATATAACAACAGTTCAAAGCCCACATTCCCTATATACCCGTCGTTCACGTAGTGCGACTGCCCGGCGAGCGAGAAACAGAGGATGTCAGGGTGGCCGTCGTAGTCAAGGTCACCCACCAACGGAGTGTTCAGGTTGGACACAATGGTCGGCGATGACCAGGCATTCACTACGCCCCAAGTCATGGATTCCACATCTGCAGCGCAATCCGCTTCCACCATGTTGTCGGGCAAGGTGACCTGCGCGTGAGAAATGGTCAGAGTGCATAAGCACAGCATCCATATCGTCAACTGTTTTTTCATATCGTGTTAGTTGTCAGTGATAACGCGGCAAAGATACAAATAATTCTCGAGTTTTATGCGGTTGAATAAAAATGTCAATCACCCAAATCTCAACTTAGCTTCGTCAGGCTCCTCAAAGGCGTTGCAGAGGGTCAGGTAATCGGACATTTCTTGGAAATCTTTCCCATATAAGGTGCTGCTGAAATGGTGGAGGCGAGTCATCACTTTTATGTAGGGTTGCACAATCCCCTGACGGCTGGATTTCCTTAAAGCCAAAAGGTAATCCTCACGAGAAACCGTTGGAACTATAATCTTTGACTCATTTGCACGAAATAATTCCGAATTCATCATGATTCTGGCCAAACGTCCGTTACCGTCCTGAAAAGGATGCACTTCGCTGATAAGGAACATCATATAGATGGCCTTTGCGATAGGGGAAGTGAGGGCACAATAATAATTGAATCCGGCATCCAAAGTCCCTTGCACACGGTTCACATCCACAAATTCAGTGTTACCTGCACGATTGTTTTTGGTCTTGAAGTGCCCGGGATTCAATTCGGGACGGCCTGCCAATAAAATGGCATGTCTGCGGCTAAGAATCTCAAAAAACTCTTGGGATGAAGTGGGAAAAGCCTGCATTTCCATTCGGTTGGAGACCACATGGAATGTTCCCAATATGTCATGAGAGTCCTCTGTCCTTTTTGGAATTGTGATTCCAGTCTCCACAATTTGGCGGGCTTCATCAACTGCAAATTCCGTGCCCTCAATATAGTTGGAAAAATAGCTTTCAAAGAAAGCGATATCAAGGTATTCGTTTTCCGTTTGTTCGGATACCGGTCTGGACAAAAAATGCTGGCCCTGTAGTGCATCAAACAGCTTTTCAAACAATTCAACCCGCTTTTCGTCGAAAGGAGTACCAGCCGCTGCAGCTTTCACGACAGGGTCAGTGAGCACTTGTGAAGAATGGGTGTTCAGCAATGCTGAAATTAAAATGTTAATTTTGGCAAATTCATCCGTCATACCCAGACGTTCAGCGGTTTCACGCAATGTATCCCTATACTGGTTCAACTGTTCCTCTCCTCCAGCGACTAAGACACTTTCCAACTTTTTCTCAATCAATGATATAGGAAGAACTTTAGAATCATTACCTTGTTTGCGGCTGGATTGCATGTTTTCCAGCATCCACCGATACTCGCTAGCGATGAACATGTGTCCATATACCATATCTTGGATGTCAGCAGCCGGCCCTTTCAGCAGATATATGGTTATCCCTGGCAAGTCAGTTACTTTCCGATTATATGTTCCTGTCAGATAGAATGTTCCTTCGGAAGTGAGACGCATTTCGCAAGCACTCCTATGGCTGATGACTGTATTGGGGAAACGCCAATTTAAGATGCTGAGAATATTTCGTCTGACGATGACTTCCGGGCTGTCTATCATATTAGGGGTATAGATCCGCGGTGCGATTTTGCGCAAACGGCTCAACTGCACTAGACGTGCAATTTGGTGAGAAACATCCGAATCGGATGATGCAAAAATTATTTCCTTATTTAAATCCAATAACGGTTTCATACAAATTTTTCAAAATAAAGGCTGCAAAATTACAATTTTTTCAGAATAAAAATCCAATTATCACAAATTTTTCAGAATAGCTTCCGCTTACCGCACCACCGTTACGTTTGTGTTCAGCAGTTGGCACTTCTGGCTGCTGGTGGCGCAGCGGAACGTTATAGCACGGTGATTATGCCTTTCTCGGTGAACTTTTTTCCGAATGGTTTCGAGTATTGAATAATGTACTGGTACACATTGCCATAGAATGTTTTCCCTTTGGCTTCTCCGTTCCAACAGAAGTTCTTGTCGTTGGAATAGAAAACCATTTCGCCCCAACGGTTGTAAATCATAATCTCAAAATCAGCCAATTGGTTCTGAATCTTTTCCGGAAGGGAAAAGCCGTCGTTCAAGCCGTCGGACTTGGACGGGGTGATGGCGTTGGGTAGATACAAGGAAATATCCGCAACAGTCATCTGTATGGTGATGTGAATGGTGCTGTCGCAACCATGAACACTTTCGTAGGTGATGGAAGTGTCAATACGTTCTATTCCTTCTAATGCGCTTTCAATCAGGAAAATGCCGTGGTTATCGTAACTTGTTCCTTCTGGAATAGTTTCCGTGAAATGCATATCATATTCAGGATGCACTCGCAGTTGCAAGACAATCACGCTGTCGCATTCTGCTACTTGATATACTTTGGTAAAATAATAAGTACCAGCCACTTCTGTTTCCGTGGCAGGAATATCGAAATTCTCGTCCGAGTATGATTCATGAACACAAACATCAGCCGTGACAGTATCGTTGGGAATATTGCACGGATCGACACGGAAGGTGAAGAAGTTGTCGGAAGTGTCGCACTCCTCTTGCTGCCCGCCGTTCTGGGCCACACCAGTCCCGTGGTCGTTCAGTGCCACCACTATGTTTTCAAGTTCAGGAATCCCCATCAAATCTGTTTCGGAGAACTGTACTTCCCATGTGATGCAATCGCTGGGCATCAGCGTGGAGGAAACAGTCTCGGTGCTGATTACAGTTCCGTCGTAGTTGTTCGCGTAATAGGTGATATAGAATGGGGCGGTAAGCATCTGACTACCAGTGTTACAAAACTGGAAAGTATAGAAGAATATGCCATTCTCGTAGGAGAGAGAAGTGTCTGTGGTGGCGGAAACGTTCGCCAGCGGCATGAACGGCCGGCCATACTGATCCAATGTAGTGGTTTGTTGTAAGAAGTTGTTGAAAGGACGGCGCACCACGCCATTAGGATCGGTGAAGGCGGTGGCATTATTGAACACCGTGGTGGGAATGGTAAGATCCTTGTTCACGTTTGTGATGTTGTACATGTACTGGTTCCACACGGGTCGTGCAGGCGCCCACGGTTGACCCGTCGATTTGAGAATGTTCAATTTGTTGCTGCCCACCGAGACAATCTCCGCCGCTCCGTCGGCATCCACATCAGCAATGACAGGATACTGCATGATGGTGACCTCGGAGAAAGGGAATGACCCTAACGTATAAATTGGAACGGTGTCGTTATGGGTTAAATGGCTTTTGCCGCTGCCGTTCACGATTTTCAGTGTACTTTGATCGCAGATAATCAGCTCTAGAAGTCCGTCCAGATTGAAATCGAAGGCGGTGATTCCGTTGGAGTAGGAGTCCTCATTGGGTTGGAGCCCCCATAAGAGAGAGAAGGTCTGCGAAGTGGCATCGTACTTGTATGCCTTGAAGCGATTGTAGTCGGATGCCCCACATTGAATGACTACCTCCAACGCTCCGTCATTGTCAATGTCCGCAATCAAAGGGATGCTTTTGCCAGAACTGTTCGTGCTGATGGTGAATGGGGTGCTGACAGTCTGATTGTGGACATCCCACACATATCCGTAAACGGTAGCTGAATGCAGGTCGGACGTGCGGACGGTGATGAGAACATCCAAAAATCCGTCTTGGTTAAAATCGGCAACTTGGGGATGCCCATCAGTGGGTACCTGTGCGGGTGGAGAAGTTTGTTGCACAAGTGACATGCTGTTGCCAGATGTGCCGTTTATGTTAGTGATGTTGACACTGTAGATTTCGTTGCCCAGGATGAGCTCGGGCAGCGAGTCGTTACACATGTCGGCTGCCACGGGTGAGGAGAGTTTCCAGTGGGTGACATGGGAGAAATGAGCATAGGAGGCTCCCGCGTTGGTAGTGTTGGCGTTCGCCAGCAGTTTGCCGTTGGAGGCGTTGTAGATTTTGTTGCGAATAAAAACCTCAGGGGTGCCGTCCCCGTTGAAGTCGGCAAAGCCCAAATTCACCGCATAGTCTCCAGTGCTGTTGCCGAAATCCGTGTCTGAGACCCAATAAGGTGTTGCAGGATTAGCAGTGGTGATGTCGTAAGCCCTTAGTTTGTAGTCGTAGCAAGCCACAACAATCAGTCCAGGACCTTCGGGCAACCTCACCAGTCCGTATGCGGCAGCATCGAATGCCGTCACGTATGCGGGTAGAGTGATAGCGGCCTTTTGCTGTTTGGTGACCCCATCGAAGACCAGCAGTTTGTTGTTTCTCCTAGGGTCCGAATTGATATCACCCTCCTTGGCGAAACAGAGCACCTCTGGATGCCCGTCCCCATCCAGATCCCCAACAAGCGGGATATTCAGATTGGAGACGATGGTAGTGGACGACCATTGCACATGGACTCCCCAGTCTATAGCTTCCACCTCTGTCGAGCAGTCCGCCTCCACCATGTTGTCGGGGTAATTGTTTTGAGCGGAGGCTATCCTAAAGACATTAAAAAACACAATCAGTAACACGGGTATCTTTATCCATGCAGTTATGTGTTTTGATAAAATGTTCATCATTATCATTGTATCTTCCTTACTAAATCGCGTGGCAAAAATAATTATTTTCTATAAATAGGATGCAGGAAAGTTAAAAGGTTGCAGTTCTAAAAAATATTGTATCTTTGCGCTTTCAAATTAGAACAATCATTAATAGTATAGAAAAATGGCAAGAGTACTGATTATCGGAGCTGGCGGCGTGGGTGCCGTGGTGGCTCACAAATGCGCTTCCGTACCGGAGGTCTTCACTGAAATCATGTTGGCATCCCGCACCAAATCGAAGTGCGATGCAATCGCTGCACAAATCGGCGGCAACCGCATCCAAACCGCACAGGTGGATGCTGACAACGTGGAAGAAACCATCCGTCTGCTCGAAAGCTATAAACCTGATTTGCTGATCAACGTGGCGCTTCCCTATCAGGACCTGCCACTTATGGATGCGTGTCTCGCCACTAAAACTAACTACATGGACACCGCCAACTACGAACCTCGCGACAAAGCGAAATTCGAGTACAGCTGGCAGTGGGCTTACCAAGACCGCTTCAAAGAGGCTGGCATCATGGCATTGCTCGGCTGCGGCTTCGACCCCGGCGTGACCAGCATCTACACCGCATACGCTGCTAAACACTATTTCGACGAGATGCACTATCTCGACATCGTGGATTGCAACGCCGGTGACCATGGCAAGGCTTTCGCCACCAACTTCAACCCCGAAATCAACATCCGTGAGATCACCCAACGCGGTAAATACTGGGAGAACGGCCAGTGGGTGGAAATAGACCCGATGTCGATCCACCGTCCTGTTGAATATCCGAACATTGGCGACCGTGAGTCCTATCTGCTTTATCATGAGGAACTTGAGTCTCTCGTAAGAAGCTACCCGACCCTCAAGCGCGCCCGCTTCTGGATGACGTTTGGACAGAAATACATCACCGTGCTCAACGTTTTGCAGGAAATCGGCATGACGAGCATCAAGCCCATCAACTACCAGGGCATGGACATCGTGCCGTTGCAGTTCCTGAAGGCAGTGCTGCCGGAACCTTCTTCTTTGGGCGAAGGTTACCACGGCCAAACTTCTATCGGTTGCCAAATCAAAGGTATCAAGGACGGCAAGGAACGCACCTACTACGTGTGGAACAACTGTGATCACGCGGCTTGCTTCAAAGAAGTTGGTGCTCAGGCAGTTTCATATACCACGGGCGTGCCAGCCATGTTGTGCGCGAAGATGATTCTCACCGGCACTTGGAAAGGCCAAGGGGTCTTCAATGTCGAGCAGTTCGATCCGGATCCTTTCATGAAGGAGATTGGCGGTTATGGTCTGCCATGGAATGAGCAAATCGACCAACCGCTGCCCGTCTATAAACACGAATAAGGGTATATATAAATATTGTATAAACAAAGATGCCGGCGAAGGATTATCGTCGGCATCTTTGTTTAGTTCCAGTGAGTCAAACTTTGGCGGTATGCGCTGGGGGTCATTCCTGTTTCGCGCTTGAAAAATCGGCTGAATGAAGCCTGGCCCTCGAAGTTTAGCTCATTGCTGATGTCTTGAATGTTGAGGTCTGGATTGGTGCGCAGGAGCAACTTCGCCTCGGCGATGACTCTCTTCCGTATCCAATACCCGGGGCTATGCCCAGTTTCGTTTTTGATGACCGCGCTGAAATGTTTGTCAGAAAGACAAAGTTGTTCCGCATAAAAACTCACATTGCGCTGCGTACGGAAGTGCTTGAAGAGCGCATCCCGGAATTTGTCATTTTTACGAGTGGGGCGCTTACTGAAATTTGAATTGGTTTGCAAATAGAAATATTGTAGCAATTGAACCAAAGAATAGGACAATTCGACCATGAATTCCCTCCATGTGGGCATACCGCTATTTTCGATAACACGCATAGCGTCAATTATCCGATGAACCTGATAGTATTGCTCCTCCGTAAGGATGAAACTCGATGCGGTCTCAAAAACAAGCCGGTTTCGATAAATGGGATGACCTGAAAGCTCAGCAATAAAGGACTCTGACAATGCCACAAGGGTGGAGTCGTAATCAGGGGAGGATTTATGAGCCGATAGGATATGGTTCGGATAGATGAATGCGACTTGTCGAGGATGAACAGTGCGAATGCGCAAGTCATAATCTACATCCAAGGTTCCTTTATTGTTTATGCATAGAATAAAACCACTAGTCTTTTGTGGTTCATTAATATGTGGCAAAGCCGTAATATTGTCTAAAATGGTAATGCCTCGCTCGTTGATACGAGCCCAGCAATCATCAATTGTCTTTTTCTCTGTCATCGGTTCTTTTTTTCGAGCGCAAAAATACAAAAAAAATAATAAGGACCATCTTAATTAACAATCAAGAATCGAACTTTTTGCCAAAAAAAACACGGTTTTTGTTGCCGATAGACTGGTGGGAAATTGTATTTTTGCCACAACATTTTAAGGGAAGAAAAATTGATAGTAAAATATTCGGAAGCAGGTTTTTCCGATTAAGATAACGCGGGTCGATTGAGTATTTCCCCGATACGAGACCCGCTTTCATGTGTTGTGTTATGTGCGAAAGAGACCCCACTGGGGTCTCTTTCAATTTAAAATGTTTAGCGTGTGAATCGTTACAGAAAAAAGTGTATTTTTGCCGCCGAATTAAAAAGGATAAAAATATTTAAATTAAAAAGCAGTTAGAAGTTATGTATTTGACAAACGAAGTTAAAAAAGACATCTTTGCTAAGTACGGCAAAAATGAAAAAGACACTGGTTCTCCTGAGGCTCAAGTTGCTCTGTTCACGCACCGCATCAAACACCTTACCGAGCATGTGAAGCAAAATCAAGGCGACCGCGTGACCAAACGCGCGTTGATTACCTTGGTCGGTAAACGTAAAAAAATGCTCGAATATCTCAAACAACAAGATATTGAGCGCTACAGAGCTTTAATTAAAGAGTTAGGCTTAAGAAAATAATTCCAGAACGGATTACATTGATATTCAAAAAGGCAATTTTGATGAAAATTGCCTTTTTGAATATTTGTTGTGTACTCAATCCTCACTAAAAAATTATCAGTATGAACTTAGGAGTAAGAACAACTTTCGATATCGGCGACGGTCGTATGGTTACGATTGAAACCGGAAAATTGGCCAAGCAAGCCGACGGCGCTGCTGTGGTCACCATGGGTAACACCATGATTTTAGCTACTGTATGTTGCAAAAAAGAGGCTGTGGAAGGCACTGACTTTATGCCTTTGCAGGTTGAATATCAAGAAAAATACGGCGCTGTGGGTCGTTTCCCCGGCGGTTTCTTCAAACGCGAATCCCGCCCTTCCGAGTATGAAATCCTCATCGCTCGTTTGGTCGATCGCGCCATCCGTCCGCTCTTCCCGAAGAATTTCCACGCTGAAACTCAAGTCGTTGTGACTTTGATTTCCGGTGACAAGAACTTCTTGCCCGACTGTCTCGCCTGTCTGGCCGCTTCTTCCGCTATCGCCGTTTCCAATATCCCCTTCGAGTGCCCGATTTCCGAGGTGCGCGTGGGTCGCGTCGATGGCAAACTCGTAGTGAACCCCACAGTCGAGGATATGGAACGTTCCGACATCGACATGATCGTGGCTGCCTCTATGGACAACATCATGATGGTGGAAGGCGAAATGAACGAAATCTCTGAAGACGACATGGTGGCTGCCTTGAACTTCGCTAAAGAGCATATTAAGATTCAGTGCCAAGCGCAGTTAGACCTTGCCGCTCAGGTTCCCACCGCTAACCCGAAACGCGAATATTGCCACGAAACCGACGATGAGGCTATCCGCGAACGCATGAACACCGAACTCTACGACAAAGTATATGCCGTGGCTAAATCCTTCAAGGGCAAACAAGCTCGTAATGAGGATTTTGACCAGATTCTTGCCGACTTCATTGAGACCATTCCCGAAGAGGAACGCGACGAGAAGGCCGTGATGGTGAAACGTTACTACGACGAAATCCTCTGGCACGCCATGCGCAACATGATTCTCGACGAGCGTATCCGTCTTGACGGCCGCCACACCGAGGACATCCGTCCCATCTGGATTGAGACGGGTTATATTCCCTCTGCACACGGTTCTGCTATTTTCACCCGCGGTGAAACGCAGTCTTTGACCACCTGCACGCTCGGCACCAAGCTCGACGAGCAAATCATCGACGGTGCCGTGGTGGAAGGTACCAGCCGTTTCCTGCTGCACTACAATTTCCCGCCTTATAGCGTGGGTGAGGTGAAGCGCATCGGCAGCACGTCACGCCGCGAAGTCGGTCACGGTAACTTGGCTAAACGCGCCTTGAAACCGATGATCCCGTTCGACGACCCGACGTTCCCTTACACTGTCCGTTTGGTTTCCGATATCCTCGAATCTAACGGAAGTTCCTCAATGGCAACGGTTTGCGCTGGCACTCTCGCACTGCTTGATTGCGGTGTGAAGATGAAAAAGCCCGTTTCCGGTATCGCCATGGGTTTGATTACCGACGAGGCTACTGGCCGCTACGCCATCCTCTCCGACATCCTCGGCGATGAGGATCACCTCGGCGACATGGACTTCAAGGTCTGCGGTACCGAAGATGGCATTACCGCATGCCAAATGGATATCAAGGTGAAGGGCCTTTCCTCAGAAGTGATGGCCGAAGCATTGGCCCAGGCACACAGAGGCAGAATGTTCATCTTGGGTAAGATTAAAGAAGCGATGCCCGCCCCGAGAGAGGACTATCGTCCGTTCGTGCCGCGCATCGTCCAAATGCAAATTCCTCGCGAATTCATTGGCGCTGTTATTGGACCTGGAGGCAAGATCATCCAAGAAATGCAGCGTGAGACCAACACCGTCATCAATATTGAAGAGGTTGGCGACTTCGGCATCATTGATATTGCAGCTGCCAATGTGGACGACATCAACGCCGCTATGAATCGCATCAAGCTCATCACCACGCTTCCTGAAGTGGGTGAGATTTACGAAGGCACGGTCAAGACGATCACCGACTTCGGTGCATTCGTGGAGTTCCTGCCCAACACCGACGGTCTGTTGCACGTTTCTGAAATCGCGTATCGTCGCATAGACAATGTGGCCGACGTGCTCAACGTGGGCGACAAGATTAAGGTGAAACTCATCGAAATCGACGAAAAGACCGGCAAATACAGATTGTCACACAAGGTGTTGCTCCCGAAACCGGAAGGTTACGAAGAGGAGAAGCCTCGTGGCAACGGTGGTAATCGTAACGGTGGCGGCAACCGCAACGGTGGTGGCCGCGAGAACCGTGGCGACCGTGGTTCCCGCCCTGGCAATGGTCCTCGCAACGGTGGTAACCCTCATCGTGGCAACAGCAACCAACAGGACGGCCGTCCGCACCGCCAGGAGCGCCGCGAGCTGCCTGATTTCCCGGATATGGACTAGAATCATCATACGAAGAGCGCCGCGCAATCCACGGCGCTCTTTTTCGCTTTGACCGTTGACAATCTCAAGGAAGTATTCCCTTGACCCTCGACCCTATTCCCCTAAACCTTAAACCCTAAACCTTAAACCTTAAACCATCAACCCCTAACCCCTAAACCAAACAATGACAATCAAACAAGTAACCCAATTTTTAGAACAAAAATTCCCGCTTTATCTGCAAGAGGATTTTGACAACTGCGGAGTGCAGTGCGGCGACGTGCGGCAGGAAATCACAGGCACGATGGTCTGTTTCGAGATGTCGGAGCAGGTGATTGACGAGGCGATTGCCGAAGGCTGCAACCTCGTGATTTCCCACCACCCGCTGATCCTCAAACGCGGCATCACCAAGATTTTGCCCACCGATAGGGTAGGGGCGATGATTTGTAAAGCCTTGGCGCACAATATGGTGCTCTATTCCATGCATACCAACATCGACAGCGGTGTGGGCGGAGGTAACGATGTCTTCGCTGAGAAGCTTGAATTGCAGGACATAAGGGTCTTGGAACCGCACAAAGGGCTTTACCGTAAGTTAGTGGTCTTCGTACCGAAGGTAAATGCGGAAGCGCTGAAAACCGCTCTTTTCGAGATTGGCTGCGGAGTGCAGGGTAATTACGACAGCTGCGCCTACACGGTGCATGGCCAAGGACAGTTCCGCCCGCTGGAAGGCGCGAATCCCCACATCGGCGAAGAAAACCAACTGGAACACGTAGAAGAGGAACGGATCGAGATGATTTATCCGACGGGTTTGCAACGCACTGTGGTACAGACGATATACGAACATCATCCATACGAGGAACCGGCCTTTGATTTGCTGCCTTTGGAGAACGAAAGTCTCACCATCGGTCTAGGGCGTATCGGTGAGTTGCCTACGGCAATGCCTGTGAACGAATTTCTTGAATATCTGAAAGATAAGCTCGGATTTGAACATTGTCGCTATGCGGGCGATACCACGAAAACGATTCGCAAAGTTGCGCTTTGCGGCGGTGGTGGCTCCAGCTTCATTGACCTGGCCATCGCGTCAGGTGCGGACGCCTACGTGTCAGGCGACTTCAAGTACCACGACTTCTTCAAGTCCCATTCCGGTACTTTGCTGGTGGATATTGGTCACTATGAGGGCGAATATTTTATAAAAAATATTATTCATCAACAAATCAAAGAAAAATTTGCTAATTTTGCAACTTTGATTTCTAAGATGGAGAAAGTAGAAATCAAATATTTTTAATTTATTGACAGTCAAATAAATAAACTGAATATGGCCAAGAAAAAAGTTGCCGAAGAAGAGGTTGCAAGCGGCGCAAAAAAGACAAGAACAGAGAAGATTGTTCCCAAAATGAAGAAAATCACCCCCAAGAGGATAAAAGTTCCTCAGAAGGAAGAAGTGGTTGAAGTAGTGCCGGAAGAGCCCGTTGTGGTTGAAGAAGAAAAGGTGGTTGAGGCTCCGAAACCGAAGCAGAAGGTAGCTAAAAAGCCTGTGGTTGAGACCATTATCGAAGACGATGACGTGACGGTGGAGAAATCTTCCGACGGTGTGGTGGAAGTGAAGAAACACGAATCCAACCAAAGTACAGCCGAGGAGCTCTCCATTGAACAAAAGTTGTTGTCACTCTATAATCTTCAGCAAATTTGCACCAAAATTGATGAAATCCGCATGATCCGCGGTGAGCTGCCCGAAGAAATTCGCGACAATGAAGACGAATGTGAAGGTTTGAAAACCCGTATCAACAAGTTCACGGAAGACATCAAGAACCTCAAATTGAAGATTGCTTCCGAGAACACGAATATTGAGGAGGCTAAGGCTTCCATCAAAAAGTATGAGGAACAGCAAAACGAGGTGCGTAACAACCGCGAATACGAGGCTCTCAGCAAGGAAATCGAATTCCAAAGCCTTCAAATTCAGGTGGCTGAAAAGCATAAAGAGAAGCATGATGCCGAGATTTTGGACAAACAGAACAAAATTGCCGAAACCAACGATCGTCTCAAAGAACTGGAAGAGGTTCTGGAACACAAAAGAGCTGAATTGGAAGTGATCGTGGCAGATACTCAGAAAGAAGAGGAAGAATTGCTTGAAAAGGCGGAAGTGCTCAAAGCTAAAGTCGATGCACGTTTGCTCTCAGCTTTCGAACGTATCCGTAAGAATGCCCACAACGGTTTGGCTATTGTGAAGATTGAGCGCGACGCTTGCGGCGGCTGCTTCAGCAAAATACCTCCGCAACGTCAATTGGACATTTGCCTGCATAAGAAAATCATCGTGTGCGAGGCTTGCGGTCGTATCTTCATTGATGACAAACTGGTTCACGAACACGAAAACGATGCACAATAATTGTCTTCGTTAAACGTTAGTCCAATTTGTCTGTCTAAAACGACAATTTTGAACAGAACAAACTTAATTATTCACCTTAAATAAAAAATTATTATGAAAAGATTCTTAAGTGTAATTTGCATGGCCCTTCTGGCCGGAGGTATGATTTTCACCTCTTGTACGAAAAACTGGACTGTTACAGTGAAATCAAACAACGATGCTTGGGGTACTGTGACAGGTGGCGGCACATTTGCTGATGGTGCTACTACTACTATTCAAGCTACGCCTGCTCAAGGTTATCAATTTGTGAAATGGGATGACGGCGTTAAGGACAATCCTCGTACTCTCATTGTTAGCGCAAACGTTAACCTCACTGCTGAATTTGCAGCTATTCCCGTTGAACCCGGCGTGAAGGTGACCTTCAACAACGCTGTTTGGGATGCTAAACAAGTTGCTGGTGCTTATTATGAGGATAGAGGAGCATGGGATGTCTTCGCTGCCAAAGTTTCTTCTAGCGAACTTCCCCTCGTTGAATGTGCTGCTTTCGCTGACGCTGTTGGTACTTACAGTGATGCTACTACGGATGGACAAACGTTCCAAAATCAGGTTATTGCTTTCTGTGAATACTATGACGCTCACATTCTTCAAGATGAAGAAGAAACCACCTATGGCGACTGGTGGGCTAAATCTGCCAATATTGAAGTGAGCTCTTTCGATATTCTTAATATGACGATTACCGCAAACGTTGGCGCTACCATGTTTGACGCTTACACCGCTTTCGTTGAAGGTCAAGGTTTCGCTGCAGCTCCTACTGCCCCGATGACAATGAAAGTGACCGAAGTGAATATGCAATCTGCAAAGGGTAACTTGAAAAAAGTTTCCACCAAATTGGCTGTGAAATAATTCAATAAACCTTATAAAGATAATGCCCACGTACCACGTGCGTGGGCATTGTTTTTTTTAATGAAAAGATGAAAAGAAGACAAATATTGCCGCTCGGCACCATCACCTTGATGGTCGCATTATTGTTGGTTTCTTGTAAAGGCGATGAACGGATCATCGAGAAAAATGCATACGGATATCTGTATGCCATGAGCAACTATCGGATTTCGGAGGCGAAACAATACGCCACCACCGAAACCGTTAACCATACGCTGCATTTTGTGGAGGAAACGATTATTCCTAACCTTGACCCGAATTTTGTGAAACAGAATACCCCTGCAACTATTGAAATCAATCAAGTCACGATTATTGATGATTCCACAGCTGAAGTTGCTTATACGAGTACCACCCCGAAAGAGGTAAAGGAAGGGAAACTTGAGATGGTGAAGGAAAACCAAGAATGGAAAGCCCAAGTCATCATCACTATTCCTAAATTTTTGAACATTAAAACGGATACTTTGTCTGCTGAGGAGATGGATGCCAAATACAAAGGAAAGTTGAAATCGGTTTCCGCCGATTCTGTAAAGCCTCGTTTCAAGAGATAATCCGATTATTCTTTATTGTCTAATACAATTGCGTCAGCCACGACTTCAGCTACGGACTTAATTTCAACTCCGAGCTTGTATTCGTGGTTGATTTGTGTGAGCTGGTCTGCACAGTTGTGACAAGGGGTAATGACCACATTTGCGCCCGTCGCCTTGATTTGGTCGGCTTTGATTTTGCCAATCTTCAGGCGGCGTTCGTTGTATTCGCTCATGGCCAACATGCCACCGCCGCCACCGCAACAGAAGTTGTCACTGCCGAACGGATCCATCTCAATCAGTTCAGGAACCGCTTCCTTTACCACAAAACGCAACGAATTGAATAATCCACCATTTCGCACAATATTGCAAGGATCGTGAATCGTATATTTCTTGGTATTTAACGACTTGTCCAGTTTTATTTTTCCGGATTTGATGTATTCCTCAATCAATTCCACGAGGGAAATCATCTTGAAATCAGGGTGTTGTCCCATATAATTGGGGGCTTCCCAACGCAGGGCGCGTGTGCCATGACCGCACTCGCCCAAGACCAACGTTTTGCATTTCAGCTTGGCCATCTCATCGTACATGTGCTGCGCAATCTGCTTGGCATGTTCGTCCTTGCCTGAGAAATAGCCATAATTGGTCACATCGTACATCTCATCGGAGAGCGTCCAGTCGGCCCCTGCCACGTGGAAAATCTTGGCGGCGGCGGCAATGGAAAGCGGGAAGAATTTCGGTTCGCGCGGATTCAGCGTGTAGAGAATATCGGCGTTCTCCTTGTTTAGAGGAATCAATGTCTCTTCGGTTTCCAGCTCGTCTTGCAGCTCCTCCTGCATCCAGTCGATGGTATCCACGAAATCCTCTTTCGGGATGGCCATATTGTTCTTGGTGTTCAAGGCTGCATCCACAGTGGCTTGTAAACTATCTGGTACACAACCCATTGCGGCCAACATACGGCGACCTGTGCGCACCACAAACGGAATGTCCACGCCGATGGAGCAGTGTTTCACGCAACGCCCACACATCGTGCACGCGCCATACAGCGAATCCACCATCTCCGCAATGTAGTCCTCCGTCAACTCTTTGGCATTCGTCAATTTAGGCGCAGTTTTGCCCAAAAAAGTGCAATACCGACGGTAGATAGACGAAACCATATCCACTTTCTTCCCAGGGATATATTTCGGCTCTTTGAAGGTCTTGAAAAAGAGGCAGCTGGTTTCGCATAGTCCGCAGTGTACGCAGGCGTTTAGGTGCGTAAGCAGCTTGCTATCTGTATGTTTGGTCAATATGTTGACGGCCTTTTGAATGCTTTCGGAGGAGATGTCTTTCATATTCATTTATTTTGGGTGCAAAGATACATTTTTTAATGGTTATTGGTTATTGAAGATAGTTTATGGTTTATGGTTTATAGTTTATGGTTTACTGTTCAAAGTCAAAGTCAAAGTTCAAAGTTAATAGCTATACGCCACCTTAAACCTCATTCCAAACCCTTGCATCGGGTAGTTGCGGATGATTTCGTATTGTTCATTGGCGATGTTGAGCAATTCGAGCTTGAGGCTGAGGACAGATCGTTTGATTTCTAAATCGTGGCTGAGGGTGATGCTTTGGTCGATGTAGCCTGGCACCACGTTGGCGGGGATATTCTGCGACAGCGCATATCGTTTATCGCAACCAATAAGTGCGTAGGTGACGGTTATCCAGGGGGTTTGCATACTCAAGCTAGCCGATCCCGACCAGAGGGGCGTGTAAGGAATTTGGTGGTTATAGGTTTTGCTTTCAGGGTCGGTGCGATCCACGGCCTTCTGGTAGGTGACATTGCCGTTCAGACGCAGGATGTAACGCTTCGAGATGCGGTACTGCCAGAAGGTATTTAACTCTGCACCAGCGATATATACCTTGCCGTAGTTTAACATTGTCCAGGAAAAGAGGTTGTGTGAAGGGAATGCCACGATTTTGTCTTTCACGATGTTGAAGTAGCCATCCAAAGTGCTTGATACGGTGACTCTTCCAGCGGCGAGGTGTGCTTCTTTCAGCACCAGGCCGAGGTTCCACTGATGTGTTTTCTCAGGTTTCAGGTTCACATTTCCAACTTCGCGGTAATAGAGGTCGTTGAAGGTTGGCATCCTGAAAATGTTCTTGTAGAAACCGCGCAAATGCAAGGTCTTGACCAATTCCACGGATGCCCCTAAAGAGGGTGATAAGTGAATATAGTCTTTTATGTCAGGATTTTCCTTGATAATGTTGTTCACGTAGGTGAGTAAGAGATTTGCATTGACTTGCCAACGTTTACCCGATACCAGAGCCGACAGAGAGGTGAGGGAGGTGAACCGTCCAGGGCGTTCGTACTCCAGCGAATTGGCCGTCATTTCTTGATAAAAAACGTCTTGTGCCAAAGCGAATTGCAGCTTTTTGATGACTTTTGCAGAATCCTTTTCTGAAATGGGTGTAAACAACGCTGTATTAGAGAGATAACTTTCGTATTGATGATAGTGGTTGTCTAGGAAACCGACCGCATTCAGATAGTCGGGATCCAAGTAGCGCGTGTAGTCGTAGTTGAACTTCGCATTAGCCTGATAAGCCCATTTATCGTTGAAATATTTATGATAGTGAACTTGTCCGAAAGCGTTTTGGTTCCAAAGTTTTTGATGGGAATCGTTATTGTAGAAAATAGTGGCGGAGGGAAGCTCGCGCGCAGAGTTATAGTAGTAGAGTTTCACATTGAAACGTTGCGTTTTGTCAATCTGCCAAACCGCATTGAACTCCGTGTTAAGTGTCATTGTTTCAGCATTTTTGCGTATTTCGCGCGAGGTGCTGTCGTTCGCGCCGCCGTAGTGCAAGGTGTAGGGATAATTGCCTTTGGAGCGCATGAAATCGGCAGAGAGATTCCAGTAGAAGAAGCGGTCGTCGCGCTTCTTTGAGCGCACCTTATGCGTTACGCCTGCCTGTACGCCGTAAAGTCCATACATTCCAATAGTTCCCCCTATCCGGAAACTAAATGGTTTTACCGGAATTGTATTTATAGTGTTGATTTTCAACAAGCTGCTATATGAATACAGTCGTGCGGGAACGAAAAGTTTATCATCTAATCCGACAACAAGAGCGACGGAGGCTACGTTTTCCAGCGAGAGCTTGCCGAGATCGATTTGTCCCGTTTGGCAATCGGTGAGGGCGATATCGTCGTAAGCCACACCGGTATGCTGGGTGCCGAGACCGCGCACGGAGACGGTTTTCATGCCGCCGGTGCCGCCGTAGTCACGCACCACTACCCCCGACATATACTTCAGAGCATCAGAGAGTTGCAAGGTCGGCAGTTCTTTGATTTCCTGCGCCGAAATCTGTTGGGTGGCGGCAGGACCTGTAAAGACCTGTTGCGGAGCATTTGCGTTGATGTTGACTTCGTGTAGTTGCTGGCGGCGCGTGCTATCGCGCGGTGTTTGGGCATAACTATACGAGCTGCCTATAAGGCAGAGAATCAGAAAGATGCAATATGTCTGAATGGCATTTTTCATTGCTTGAAAAGAGTGGCAAATGTACACAATTTACAAATAATCACCACATAGTAGAGACGCGATTAATCGTGTCTCTACTATACTCCGTTAAAATCAGGATATTTGAAAAAATGTATTTTTGCACCGTTTTTATTTCATAGAATCAAAATGTCAAGATTATGAAAAAGAATGTTTTAAAAACTATCCTGGTGTTGTGTGTAGCAGTTTTTTGTGGTTTTGGAAGTCTTTCTGCCCAAGAACAACAAGAGAAGAAAATTGCCTACACCTTCATTAATGAGTATGGCTTCTTCGTTGGTAAAAATGTGGGTTGGACGGGCGTGTTCATCAATGGTATTTCTATCAAACAGAACGATGTCTTTGGTCTTGGTTTGGGTTATGGCCTAAATACTGCATCTTTTCAAGAAGTTCCAATCTTTCTGAACTACCGTCACTACTTTGACATGGGCAAGAAGCTGAAACCCCTTATTAATGTGGCAGCTGGTGTAGGTTTGCATTTCTGGACGAATGAAATTTCTGTACCCGAATATACTCCCAATGGTTATGTCAGCTATAACTCTGTGGAGGAAAGCTGCCACGGAGTAGGTCTTTACGGCACGATTTCCGGCGGTTTCCGCGTGAAAGCACTCTCTTTCACGGGCGGTTTCTTCTTCAGAACCTTCCCGAGCCAGCCTGGATTTAACGGCGGTATCGAAGCTAAAATTGGTTATACTTTCTAATGATTCGATTGCACGGATATTTTTCCATGCGCCAATACTTTGACGATGCCGTCTAAATAGCCTAAGCCATAGCTGAAATGAATGGCGGCGAAAACTATAGGCATCAAAAGTATGTCAGGCCAATGATGGGTGCAACGAAGTCCCGAAAAGAGGCCTAATAGGATGTAAAGTATTAATACTGAGAAGTATAACCACATAATGGTCAAGCTGAAAAAGCTAAGCGCTCCTCCGAGGATGACTCCTGCCAAAAACAACGGCGGGAAGAATTGGCGGAGGGTTGTTGGTTTATGCAACTTCTTGTTTACCAAAGGTTTGAAAAGACCGTATTGATAGAACATCTTGGCGGTCTTGCTGATGGTGTCGCGGGCAAAGTAATCAACGACCACTTGCGGCATTAGCAGGATTTTGCCACCGTGACGGATGATTCTGCCATTAAATTCATCATCTTGATTGCGTACTAATTCTTCATCAAAAAGACCTATTTTGTCGAAAATGTCACGCCGAAAACAGCCGAACGGTACCGTATCGACCCACATTTCTCGGTCGGTGCCGATACGGAAATGGGAGTTGCCCATCCCGAAAGGACTGCTCATGGCGTGTGCGATAGCGCGACACATGGGCGTGTCTTTAGCAGGTAGCGTGTTGCAAACGCCACCGACGTTATCTGCTCCGGTGTTTCGTAACTTATTGACTAATTGTGAGAAATAATTGTTAGGATAGCGGGCATGCGCATCTAATCGGATGATAATGTCCCCTTTGGCATTCTGAATACCAATGTTCAGTGCCGACGGGGCTATGCGTTTCGGATTGTCCAGCAAACGGATAAAAGGATATTGTTGACTGTATTTCCCGACAATTTCGTGAGTGCGGTCGGTACTCATTCCATCAACAAACAGCACTTCCATCTCTTCATGTGGAAAATCCTGTTCGATAATGGATTGGATACACGCCTCGATGCGCAGCTCCTCGTTGTATATGGGGCAGATGATTGTAATCATTGTAGTGGGACTTAGAACTTTGACGTATGACTCAGGACTTAGGATTTAGGATTTGGGAGTATAGGGTGATATATTGTTGGGCGACATGCTCCCAACGGAATTTTTTGAAAGTAGGAGTGGGTAATGTTTGGTAGTTTTCGGGGTGGCGCAGCATTTTTTCTAATGCTGATTGTATGTCATTGGTGTTCAGTGGATTGACGGATTCTCCGATATGCTCGGGGAACATGCCGTCAATGGCCTCGCCACGACTCCACAGCACGGAAAGACCTTGTGACATGGCCTCCACATAGACCAGTCCGAAAGTTTCGGATTTTGACGGCATTGCCAAAATACGGTTGGAACGGTAAAGCTCCTTCATCACTTCCAAATCCGTGACTTTGCCGTGGTAGCTTATGCAGTCGGTATGTTTTTCCATAAGGGTCAGGACATGACGTTCGTCATCGCCGCCATCGCCTGCCACATCCAGGTGAATATCAGGGAATTGTGCGCGTAGGTTGAGTACTGCTTGGAACAGTCGAGGCAGATTCTTGTTGCGATTGAGGATGCCCGCATAGAGCAGATGATGCGGATTCGCAGTGTTGTTTTCTGTCTGTAAGTTATTGATCCAAAACTCGTTGATACCGTTCGGCACTACGATTGCTTTCTGAGCCACTTCTTCTCGCATTTTCAGTAATGTGGGATGCTTCAGTAGGCGTTGTTGCAATGCGGGCGCAATGAAGACCACCTTTCCGGCAGCATGCAGCACGGCGCGGTGCACCCACCACAAATGCGGCATATAGCGCAGGAACACATTTACGTCGCAGTTACGCACAGCCACTACGTAAGGGATTCCATATTTTCGATGCAATTCCATTGCCACCATACCATCGCTGAACAAAGTGGTGGCATGACAGCACGAAATCTGAGTCAAATCCACCTTTTTTTCAATTTCTTGAACCGTACGCTCCACCTTATGAAAGAAAAGCAGTCGATGGATGCGTTTCAGGATGTGGGCATAGAGGAAGGTCGTGTTTTCTCCGTCAAATGTATTGTCCTCTGGAGTGTGCTTGTGTACGGGCGAGAAAACGACCTGTTGTACACCTGCTTGATCCAATTTACGGTACAGGTTTGTGTGTACTTTGCTGTAGAACAGATCGTTGCAGATATGTAGTACCGTGTTGGCTTTCTCCGCATCAGGGCGGGGCGTTGGTGCCTCTTCCGGTCGCAACGAGAATCCAAGCAGAAGGAAAGCGAGCATTTGCACCAAGCCAGGACCATAGGGGAAGTTAGGCTCTGCGAAGCTGATGAGCAATGGAATGCAGCAAACAAACCAACCGATTTGTCGTATCTGTGACTTTCTTGTCTTGAATACTTCAATTAAAGCACTGATACCAAAATAGATATAGAATAATATCAACGGAATGGAGAAGAAACTGTAACGTGCCAAGCGCAATAGCGGGTAATTGTGAATAAACGGAATATTCATCGGGTTGCGAAGCTCTTCCATGGAATGATGGTGCATGATAATGTCTAGACCTTGCTGATTGCGCTCCCAACGGCGGGTAGTTAAAGTGTCTAAACCAGTGTCATTTTTGCCGCCATTCATGAATCTGTATAACTCATCGCTTATGAATCCGTTATAGATGATATAGCCGATCAGTACCAATGCCACGATGGTTAGCAGGGTCTTTACATTCCATTTGATCTTCCATTCGGCCTCTTTTATTGTGAAAATAAGCATAAAGATTAGCAAGGCAAAACAGTCGGAGCGAGCGCGAATCAGTACCAAACAAAGCAGTGCAAGAAAGCTAATGACGAATAATGACGTGCGCTCTTCTTTGAGTTTCATCCCGAAGTAGAAACATGCGGATGCCCCAATGGCCAACATAGCACCCAACTGATTCTTCCCTTCATCAAACATGTAATGCTCAGGCACATACAATCCGCCGGCATAAAAAAGACTGTTGCAAATCGTGGCTGCAATCAGAAAAATCGTGTAATAATAGCTGACGTTGAGCCAGTCGCGCTCCTCCCACTTTAGTCCCGCACCTATGCATAGCGTAAGCAACGCCGTCACCAGTTGCGAGATGTCACTCACTTGCACAGGTATTAGCATGAAAATCAGCAACATACAGGCGATTGTAACCAGCATTAGCCGCACGAAACGTATGGAGAGCACCCGAGTAAGGGAGAATGTCAGCACAAAGGCCGTCGCGGTCATCGCCATGACAATATATCGCATGATATAGTAGATGGGAGTCATGTATATCCACGGCAGAAACATTACTGTGGAGAGACACAGAACAGTGATTACCAGTGTTTTAGCTATTTTCTGTTTGTCCATTGATGTTGGGAGGGTTGGGGGGTTAAGGGTTAAAGTTTAAGGGTTAGAGTTTAAGGGTTAGGGTTTAAGGGTTAAAGTTTAAGGGTTAGGGTTTATAGTCTAAGTCAATACCTGGGAGTTTTACCATGCTGCCGAAGAGCAGGTCGCTTTCGGGGAGGCGGCCGTAGTCAAAGCCGCCGCTGGGGGAGAAGGTCAGTTCGCCGAAGTAGGCTTTACCGTGTTCCAAGTAGAAGTCTGATCGCACGAATGGGAAGGGTTTGGAGAGCTTTTCAGCGTATTCGAACAGCTGATCCATGCCATCAGGCTTAGGGATGGTAAATCCTTCTGGGGCCATTTTCCCTTGACGGTTAAGACGTTGCAGCTGCCAATCTCGGTCGAAGAAATAGAACGATGGCTTTTGGCCTTCTTCACGCCCAATACAGCATAACACATATTTGGCAACCCCATTGAAACAGTAGAACTTATAATCCACAGGGGAGTTTCCACGCTCAGGCTCAATGAATTTCTCGCAAATCAACACCTTTTCGTCAATGTCGTATTGCGGTTCTGCTGCCAACAGATGGAATTTGATCTTCCCGAAACGTTTCAAATCGCGCATTGCCGCCGCTTTGTCCAGCTTGGCCTTGTTCGTGCAGACCACATTGCCGCCGTTTCCAAAGTTCCACTTTAGCACAAACTTGTCGGGCAGTGCCTCCCAATTGATCTCTTCAGGGTTATGGTAAGTGGCAATAACTTCAGTTAGAATATTTTCTAATCCGTTGTTCTTCACATAGTTGCGCACTTGCCATTTGTCGGCACACTGCTTCACCAAGGCATTGTCCTTGTAATAATGCAGCTTCATCCATTGAATCTTTTCGTCCAATGTTTGCGGATTGTCCAGATTCGGTTTTCCATGATGACAGAGCCTAAACAAAAGATTGATCGTCCATTTCGGCGAGATGGAGGTCATCAAATAACGAAACCATATATTAGGTGTAGAACGTAAATCCATAATTATTTTTTTCGGTGGATAATGTTGGTGATGGTGCTAAAATAGGTGTATAATTCTTCCATTTTCAATATTTTAGCAAGGAGAATGTAGATACTAGAATAAATGGCGACTTGAACCAGCATGATGAGGACGGGATGCAGGGACAACAGCAGGCCAGCCCCATAGGTCAGGGCTCCGGTGACCGAAGCGAGTAGCAAGCAGACTCCAATGTCACCTAATTGTCTGAAAAAGCCATAGTTGATGAGCTTTTTGTTGACTAACGAATTGATTATGAAGCTGATATAGGCAACGCTTGTTACAGCCCAAAGTAGTCCATAAATACCGAACTGCATGCCAAATAATATCAAGGCAATGCCTATCAGTCGTTGGATAATTCGAATGACGAAGAAAATTTTTCCTTTACCTAACGATTTGATTACGTTCGAGTTAAGGGTGTTTGCGGTGTAAATCAGTCCGGAAATGCAGAGGATTTGGAAGTAGGGTGCGGAAGGTTCCCACTTGCTGCCGTAGAGCAAGTAAATGAGTGGATGTGCGATAATCATGAGCAGGATCATCATCGGGAAGTTGAGGAAAGAGAGGGCTTTGGCGCTTTTACGTACTCCCGCCAGCAGCCGTTCCGGGTCGTCTTGCAGGGACGCGAACGCGGGAAATGTGACATCGTTGACGATTTGGGATAGTCCCATAACCGGAATTTCCTCCAGCTTTTTGGCTTGTGAAAAGTATCCTAAATCACTGGCGGAAAATCTTTTACCGATAATTAATCCTTGCAAATTGGTGTACAGGGTTTCTGCCAATGAAGAAAGGAGAATTAATCCGCCGAAGCTGAAAAGTGTTTTGAGAGAGGTGAAACTAAACTCCCACGTGGGTCGCCAAGAACTCATTTTCCACAGCAGCAATACATTCACAACTGAGGCGATGATGGCGGAAGCCACCAAACTCCATGGTCCGAAGCCCTTCAATGCCATTGGGATAGCGACGAGGGTGCCTGCCAAGGCCGCAGCTAGATTCCGAAGGGCTAAAGCCTTGAAATTCATCTGCTTCTGCAATTGTGTGTATTGCACAAAGGAGAAGGACTGAATGAGCAACACCACACTTTGAACCCTCAACAACGGTTTTACCAGAGGAAGCGCATAATAGTCGGCGATAAACGGTGCTGATACAAATATGATCAAGTAGAAAAGTGCGGCCACCGACAGATTCCAGAAAAAAACGGTCGAGTAGTCGATATGGTCGGGGTTTTTCTTTTGGACAAGGGCACTGCCCAACCCGCCTTGTATAAAGGCGTTGGAGACAGAAAGAAAGATGGCAAGCATGGCGATTGCGCCGAAATCCTCTGGCATCAGGAGACGAGCGAGCACCAGGTTGGTGATGAAGTTGATGGTCAACGTTCCCACTTTCCCAATGGCACCCCACATCATGCCAAAGACCGTTTTTTCTTTCAGGTCACCTTTCTCCATACGATCTTGATTTATTGATTATTTTTCAAGAGAAAAAGGTTTCAAATAAGCAAATTTTGAGGTTAATAGACCCTTTTCTAAGATTGTGGATCTTTCAATGATGTCGGAATGCCGCCCTTCCAACATTGGGGTGAAAACATGTTGGATGAGGCTGTCCCCAAAGTAAGTACTCGTCTCTTTCGGCAGTGCGTTAGGGCAGGTGTCCACGGCCATCACAGTGATGTTGCGTTCAGAGGAGAATGCAGGTTCTTCAGCGTCGGTCAACGGATTGTAATCGTAGTAAGGGTTATCGTGGGTCGAAGAACGCAGTGTAGATTGAATACTGCCTTGAATGTCACAGGTGATATCCCCAATCATTCGGATTTTCAGATTGGGATTCTGCAAGTCTTTCTTGCTTAGATACACGGGAGCATCAGGGGCCCAGAAATGTGCGGAAATCAGAATGTCTGCACGTTGTCCGAAACGCATGAAATCGCTACGATAGGATGACGGATTGTTCAAAAAATCCTCCCATTGGAAGTCTCTTCCATCGCAGCGTTTCACCAAACGGTCGGCGTTGGCTGCGAGGAAGGAAAGTCTCCTCACGGGCATGTCTGCGAGGAATTGTTCTTCGGTAAGACGTTCAGCACCAATCTTCTCCAGCAGTTGTTGCGCGCCTTGTGACACCCGTCCGTTACCTGTAACCAGCAACTTTACCGCCGGCAATGGCACAACTTTCAAGGATTGGTGAAGTTGCTCCATGGTGAAATTCCGGTCAGGCTTGGGCAACTCATACAGGTGATGGCGGAGTCCATATCCACGCAATGTGTAGTACGTACCCACAAAGCCAGCCCACCATCCAAAAGCACACACCCGGTGGTTTTGGTCGTCCACCAAATATTCGTAATCGGAGAACGTAATGCGCTTGCTCATAAGGGATTGCAAAAGCTTACGATTGGCTTTCTGCATTTTGGCGAAATGCCCGAAAAAGAAATAATGCTTGTCGGGAAGGAGAGTGTCAATGTTCACCTCCTTGATGCCGAACAGGACATCACAGCAAGACATGTCCTCCATCACACGAACGCCAGCCTTTCGATAGTCTTCGTCAGTAAAAGCGCGTGTGTCGCTTGACTGCACCACAAAACCATGCTCTGGAAACCTTTTCAGCAAGGCAGCCACTTGGTCGGGTGACAGTGCGACACGACTATCCACAGGATTTTTCGTTTCTCTGAGCAATCCGATTATCATCTCAACTTGTATAAATTACCCCTTAATTTAACACGTGGCAAAAATACAAAAAAAATGATTTTATGTTGTCTTTATGGAAGAATTCGAAATACTATTTTCAGAGTTCTCACGTTACTCTATATTTTGAAATTAATTGTATTTTTGCAGCTTTAAATATAATAGCGAATAGAGATTAAAACTCATGGGTAAAACGACATCAATAAAAGGGAAACTTAGTCCTGGTGGAGTGGGGTTTAACATCCTGATGGCCATTGCTGTGACGATTGTTATTTTCATCCTTACCATCCTGTTTCTCAGACTGTTCACACGTCATGGGCAGGAGATTGAGATGCCTTCCTATCAAGGACAATTAGCGGAGGAACTCACCCAGAACGGTGCTAAAGAGGGGTTCGTCTTTGTGGTCAATGACGAATTGTATGAAAACGGTGCGACTCCGGGCACGGTACTCAAACAGAATCCCCTTCCTGGCGAAAAGGTGAAGCACGGGCGCAAAGTTTATCTAACGGTTGCCGCTTCTGAACCGCCGACCATCAACATGTTGGAACTGCGCGACCTCTCTTTCCGACAGGCGGAGATCATGATTGAGTCGCAGGGGTTAGTGCTGGAACGTACCATTGAAAAACCCAGTCCATACGAAAATGTTGTGCTTGAGGTGCTTTATCGCGGGCATTCCATCGCAGCCGGAACCCCCATCAAACAAGGCGAGAAAATCACTTTGGTGGTGGGTAAAGATGTCGGAGAATTACCTGACAGTACACAAACTTCAGAAAACCCACTATAACCATTATAAACAGAGCGTAATTATATGAATTTCAAGAAAAAAATCAACATTCTATTTCTAATTTTGATTCCATTCATTGGAAATGCGCAAGAGTTTTTAACAGGTGTGGTACAAAACACCACCCTCGTCAAAGAGGCCAAAAAAGGTTTGCCTACGCGCGCGTTTGGAGAAGCTGTGAAACTTCCATTCTTGGATGATTTCTCTAACTACAGTGGATACCCAAAGTCAGAATTATGGCTTGATAATCAGGGATTTGTCAATACTGGATTCGCCATATTGCCTCCTACTATCGGAGTAGTGACGCTGGATGCCCTGAACGAATATGGCCAAGTTTATCCCCATGCTACTCGCGCCACCTTCCCCGCCGACACCCTGACTTCCAATCTGATACGTTTGGATACTAACTTCCGGACGAACCGTCCGATGCAGGTGAGCGATTCCCTGTATATGAGCTTCTACTTCCAGCCGGGCGGCGGTAGCAGAAACTATCCTTCTGGTGGTTGGGAAATCGTGGGCGATGCACCTGAAAACTTTGATAAACTGGTACTTGAATTTGGCTATGGCACGGGTAACATTGTTTTTGTCGGTTTCCTTTATAGAGAATACGTCATTGAGGATGGTCAGTACTATAGTGTCGGTGACACTATCGAAAATCCTTATATCCCAGGCACTTACTATGTGTTTACTACCGATGTTTATTCCGGCGAAGTCATTATGATGCCGTACGACTCTGTTTTTGAGGAGGAATATGTATGGAATGAAGTATGGTCGTCAAATGGCTGTCAATTAAGTGACTTTTTGGAAGAAAATTCTTTGCAATACTTCAAGCAAGTGTTGGTTCCTATTCATGATAATCAATACTATCGCGACAATTTCCAGTTCCGTTTCCGTAATTACGCCAGTCTGGACTTGGATTCGTGGAGTATGAACAACATTTTGGGCTGGACGAGCAACTGCGACCAATGGAACATTGATTATGTTCGTATTGATGTGGGACGAAGTTGTAACGACCGCTATCCCAGCGATGTAGCGTATGTGACACCCTCTATGTCAACGTTGAAGGAGTACCAAGCGATGCCGTGGAAGCAGTACCGTCCGTCGGATATGATTACTCAATTCCATAATGATTTGAGCAACTTGTCCAGTTCTACGAAAAACACTTTTTACACCTTCCGTATTGAAAACAAGGATCATCAAGCCATCTATGTGAATCCATTGAACAACGAAAACGCAGAACCCTATTATCCTAACGGATTGCACAATAAGGAGCATCATGTATCTCCAAATTTAGATATGACGTATGAATATGATGGTGCGGACAGTGCAGTTTTCTACATTACGCACGTATTTGGCATGGTGGGTTCCAATGATGATTGCAGATCGAATGACACCTCTCGATTTGTGCAGAAATTCTACAATTATTATGCGTATGATGACGGAACCGCAGAAGCTGGTTATTGTTTGCTCTCTACGATGTCGAATCCTCATGCTTCTCTTGCCGTGAAGTTTACATTAGCTGAACCTGATACGTTGCAGGCCGTGCGTATGTGGTTTAACCATACCCTCAATGATGAAAATGTTGAGCCTTTCACTCTGACGGTTTGGGATGATAATGATGGAGTTCCTGGCAATGTGATGTATGAAATGTCATCACAACTACCCGAATTTGCTGACAATTACTTAGATTTTGTGACCTATTATTTGAATGAGCCACTGGCAGTATCCGGGACCTTTTATGTGGGTTTCCAGCAGGATCACAGTGTGCAACTCAATATCGGTTTTGACCAGAATTGTGACGCGCGCGGGAAGTTCTACTACCGTACTGCCGCCAATTGGGTGTCATCATTCTACAAAGGTGCCCCTATGATTCGTCCGGTGGTAGGCAAATCCTTCGACCATTCCGCTGTTGAGCCTCGCGAACAAACAGCAGATATTAAGATATATCCTAATCCTACTTCGGATATTATTCATATTCAAGTCAATGATTATCAAGAAGATATTGACTATAGAATCATGAATGTTTATGGACAGTGCATGGAGGCAGGCCAACTGAATTCCTCAGAATTGTCTTTGTCAAGATTCGCAAACGGAGTCTATTTCGTACAATTATCTTCTAAAAACAGACCCATTATTACTGAAAAAATCATCAAAAAATAAATTATGAAGTTCAATTTAAGCAGACCTTTGGTCTTTTTTGACCTGGAAACAACCGGCTTGAATGTCGGAAAAGATAAAATCGTGGAAATTTCCATGTTGAAAATTATGCCCGATGGAGAGGAAATTAACCGCACGGAACTGATCAATCCCGGGATTCCGATTCCTGAGGAGTGCTCCGCTATCCATGGGATTACGGATGAGGATGTGTGTGACAAGCCCACCTTCAACGAAATCGCTGACGAACTGTTGGCTTTCATCGGGGATGCAGATTTAGCTGGTTTTAACTCCAACAAGTTTGATGTGCCTTTGTTGGTGGAAGAGTTCCTCCGCAGTGGTCGTCGCTTCGACCTAAGAAACCGCTATCTGATTGATGTTCAGAATATTTTCCACAAGATGGAACCGCGTAATCTGGTAGCCGCCTACAAATTCTACTGCAATGGCGACTTGACCAACGCGCACCAGGCCGCCGCTGACACCCGTGCCACATACGAAGTGTTGAAAGCTCAATTGGAGCGTTATGAGGGGGTGGAATACACCGACCGTCACACGAAACGTACGTATGTGCCTGTAAAAAACGACGTGAAGGCTTTAAGTGCGTTCACCACCGAGCGCCCGACCGTTGACTTGGCTGGACATATTGTTATGGATGACCAGCAACGACCCGTTTTCAACTTTGGTAAACACAAATCAAAACCAGTCAGTGAGGTGTTCAAAGTGGAACCTGCCTACTATGACTGGATGATGAAAGCAGACTTCCCTCTTTATACGAAGGAAGTCATTACTCAAATTTATCACGAAGTCTCCTTGGAGAAGAAGTTTTCCAAATAGGGCTATTATACGAACTCTCTTCCGAAATCTACCTGAACGTCAGTGACATACTGGCGAACTTGTTGTTCTTCAGACTTTTTGCAGATGATGAGTACGTTGTTGTTTTCGGCAACAATGTAATCGTCCAATCCTTGTATGACAACCACCTTGTTACGTGGCATATTGACCACGCATTTGCAGTCATCATATAATTTCACGTGGTTGCCTACCACGGCGTTGAGCTTGTCGTCTTTCTTTTGAAGGTCGTACAGAGCACTCCAAGTACCCAAGTCTGACCAACCGAAGTTGGCGGCATACACCATTGCATTGTCGGCTTTCTCCATGATGCCGTAGTCAATGGATATCTTTCTGCAAACTTGGTAGATATGGTCTATGAATTCCCTTTCTTTTGGGGTGTTGTAAAGACCTTCGCCTTGTTTGAAGAGGTCGTTGATGTCGGGCAGGAAAGTTTCAAAAGCCTTGTTGATGGTTTCGATGGACCACATAAAAATACCTGCATTCCAGAGGAATTCACCGCTATCAATGAAACTTTTGGCCATTTCAAGTTCGGGCTTTTCCGTAAACGTTTTCACAGCATATACGGAAGGATTTCCCGCAAGTGGTTCATCCTCATCATATTGGATATATCCGTAGCCCGTGTTGGGCGATGTGGGCTGAATACCGATTGTGAGCAGGCAAGAGGATTGCGACGTGATTTCCAATCCCTTTTGAATGACATCAATGAAGACATCTTCTTTTTCGATATAATGATCAGAAGGGGCGACCACTACCACAGCATTGGGGTTAATAGCCTTGATCTTGTAGTTGGCGTAAGCAATACAGGGGGCTGTGTCGCGGCGGAAGGGCTCAAGAATTATCTGATTGTCAGTGAGTTCTGGCAATTGCTCACGGGTAAGGGTCTCGTAAGATTTATTGGTGACAATATATATATTTTCCTTGAGGCAGATTCTGGCAAAACGTTGGAATGTCTTCTGAATCAAGGTTTGTCCATCTCCCAGCAGATCAATGAATTGCTTAGGAGTGGAATTATTGCTCAAAGGCCAAAGCCGCGAACCCACGCCTCCGGCCATAATGACACAGTAATAGTTGCTGTTCAGCATGTCGATTTTTGCTTGTTAAAAAATTTGTTCTACCTATCGCAATGTAGAGACGCGATAAATCGCGTCTCTACAACGAATTTTGGTGATTTTATTAAGGTAGAGACGGCGTGCACACTGTCTCTACAGATACGTAATTAGTTTTCGTTCAATGCTTTAACACCTGGAAGCTCTTTACCTTCGAGGTATTCCAACATGGCGCCGCCGCCGGTGCTGATGTAAGAGATGTAGTTTCCGAGGTCATATTTGTTGACTGCTGCGATGGAATCGCCGCCGCCTACGATAGAGTAAGCGCCAGCCAAGGTGGTAGCTGCCACGCTCAACGCCACGGCGCGGGTACCTTCGCTGAATTTCTCCAGCTCGAACACGCCCACAGGACCGTTCCACAGAATTGTTTTGGAATCCTTGATGACCTTCGCGATGTTCACGCGGCTCTTCGGACCGATGTCCAAAGCTTCCCAGTTGTCGGGGATGTTGTTATCTTCGGTCACCAAGATGTTGGCATCGTTGCTGAACTTGTCGGCGCAGACGCTATCGACACGGCAGACGAAGTTCACGCCGGAAGCCTTCACTTGGTCGAGGATTTCCTGTGCAACGGGCAGCATATCAGGTTCGTAGAGGGAGTTGCCGATGGTGAAGCCCATAGCTTTCAGGAAGGTATAGCTCAAGCCGCCGCCTACTACGAGATTATCGACCTTGGGGATGAGGTTTTTGAGGATGTTGATTTTTGTGGAAACCTTGGAACCGCCAATGATGGCCGTGAAAGGACGCTCTTGACCGTTGAGGGTCTTTTCGAGGTTCATCACCTCGTTGTAGAGCAGGTAACCGGCGAAAGCTTTGCCAGGGAAGCAGCGTGCTACGGTAGCCGTGGAAGCGTGCTCGCGGTGTGCGGTGCCAAAGGCGTCGTTTACATACACGTCGCCTAAACGTGCGATAGCCTTGGCGAAATCAACGTCGCCCTTTTCTTCTTCCTTATGGAAGCGCAAATTCTCCATCAAGACAATGCTGCCGGGTTTGAGATTCTTGCAGAGGGTTTCAGCCTCAGCGGTCAACACGTCACCACCGAAAACGACCTCTGTTCCGAGGATCTCGGACACCTTCTTCACTATGTGATGCAAGGAGAACTCGTCTTTCACCTCGCCTTTCGGACGACCGAGGTGAGAGAGCAAAATGGCAGAACCACCGTCATTTAGAATTTTGCCGATGGTCTCTTTCGTGCGCACGATGCGGGTGACATCGGTCACGTTGAAATTTTCATCCAACGGCACGTTGTAGTCAACGCGGATCAGGGCTTTCTCGCCACTGAAATTATGTTCTTGAATTGATTTCATAATATTTTGGTATTTTGGTGAAAAATTATATTCATCGTATCATTCATCGTTTTTTCAACGTCATTCATCGTCACAGTCATCGTCATTCCTCCCAGGGTACACTTCGTTCACCCGGGGCTGACATACGTCGGGCTTTCAGCCCTCATTGAATTATACAGATACTTCCGCTTTGATGTGCGGGTGCGGGTCGTAGTTCTCTAGGGTGAAGTCCTCGTATTGGAAATCGAAGATGTCTTTGACCTCGGGGTTGATGCGCATTTGCGGCAGTGGACGCGGGTCGCGGGAAAGTTGCAACTTGGCCTGTTCCACGTGGTTAGAGTAGATATGCGCGTCGCCGAAGGTGTGTACGAAGTCCTTGGCTTTCAGTCCGCAAACTTGTGCGACCATCATGGTCAACAGAGCGTAGGATGCGATGTTGAAAGGCACTCCAAGGAAAACATCCGCGCTGCGCTGATAAAGCTGGCACGAGAGTTCTCCGTTGTTGGCGTAGAATTGGAACATCGTGTGGCAGGGCGGTAGCGCCATCTGATCAACATCTGCCGGATTCCATGCGCTCACTATCAGTCGGCGTGAGTCGGGATTGTGCTTGATCTGCTCTATCAGACTGGTAATCTGATCGATAACACGGCCGTCTGGGGCTTCCCACGACCGCCATTGCTTACCATAAACGGGACCGAGTTCGCCGTTTTCGTCCGCCCACTCGTCCCAAATGGTGACGTTGTGGTCGTGCAGGTACTGGATGTTCGTGTCACCACGGAGGAACCATAACAACTCGTAGATAATGGAACGCAGGTGTAACTTTTTGGTAGTCAGTAGCGGAAAACCCTGTTGCAGGTCAAATCGCATCTGATAACCGAAAATGCTGTACGTACCCGTGCCCGTGCGGTCGGCTTTGAAGTGACCCTCGTCGAGGATCGTACGCATCAAGTCCAAATATTGCTTCATCTTTTAGTTTGTTAGGGAATAGGGATTAGTCATAAGTAACAAGTCATTCGTTATGCGGGAACTTCCAGACTTTCAAGTACATCCAGCACGTTTTCCAGATGGGTGTCTGCCACTTTTTCGATTTGGCCTTTGTCGCAGAGAGTGGCCATTTCGGGATCAATGGGAAGTCTGTCTAATAATTTGATATTGAACTCTTTAGCGACCTCTTCGGCGTTGCTTTTGCCAAACACGGAAATCTGTTCGCCGCAGTGCGGACATTTGATGTAGCTGTAGTTCTCGATGAGGCCGAGAATGGGGATGTTCATCATACCGGCCATGTTGACGGCTTTGCTCACGATGAGGGAGACTAACTCTTGCGGGGAGGTGATCATCAGGATTCCGTCGAGGGTAATGCTTTGGAAGACAGTCAAGGGGACATCACCAGTTCCAGGAGGCATGTCAATCAACAGAAAATCAATGTTTTCCCAGATTACTTCAGTCCAGAACTGCTTCACCATGCCAGCGATCAGCGGTCCGCGCCAAAGGACAGGAGATTTTTCGTCGGCAATCAGCAAGTTGCTGGAAATCACCTCGATACCAGTTTCCGTAACAGCGGGATAGACACCTTGTTCGCTGCCGCGCACCATTTCGTGGAGGTTGAACATTTTCGGGATGGAAGGACCTGTGACATCGGCATCGAGGATACCTACGCGGTAGCCTTTGCGGCGCAACGCCACGGCTAAAAGAGAAGTGACGGAGCTTTTGCCCACGCCGCCTTTACCGCTCACCACGCCGATCACCTTCTTTATGTTGCTTAATGCATTTGGTTTTTCGTGCAAATCTCTGCTTCCGCAGTCTTTCTGGCTGCATTCCTGACAATTGTGATTACATTCGCTCATAATTTCTATCTGATTTAGGAGCGGCAAAGATACACTTTTTTGGGGAACGGTGAGCAGCTAACAGCCAATCGCTGTCAGCAGCCCCTCGCAGCCCTCCTGCACATCGTCCCAGGTGGCCTGGAAGTCGCCGGTGTACCACGGGTCGGCCACATCGCGGGGGTGGTCGGTGTAGTCCATCAGTAGCGAGATTTTTCCGTCAACATCTTGGCCGACAATGCGTTGGATGTTCCTCCGGTTGTTTTGGTCCATGATGATGATGTAGTCATAATAGTCGTAGTCGGCACGGGTCATTTGACGGGCGGTTTTGCCGTTGCAGGAGATGCCGTGCGCAGCCAACATCCTGCGTGCCGGCGGATAAACGGGATTGCCGATCTCTTCGCGGCTTGTCGCGGCAGAGGCGATTTCGAATTGCGCGGAGAGCCCCCGCTCCGCCACTTTCTGCTTCATCACGAACTCGGCCATGGGACTGCGGCAAATATTGCCGTGGCATACAAATAATATCTTATAATCCATAATTCATAATCCATAATTCATAATTCATAATTCATAATTCTTAATTCTCCTGTCGTGCCACCACAACTGCAAACTATTAAAAAGGTTCTGCCAGATGATGTAAAACGCTAAAAATACGGAAGATAGCGGTTGCAAGTAGGTGTTTGCCATCCAGATGCCCATGGCGGTGTTTTTCTGTCCGAGGAGTTGGCCGCCCGCCACGGTGTCGCCATAGCGATGACCGAGCCATTTGCCAAAACCGAACTGAACTGCGCACATCAAGATGGAGAACAGTGCACCATAAACGATAAGATGCTCATTTCCATGACCTTGCAGGAAGATATAATCAATGGTGCGCCCCAAGGTGATAAAGAGGGCAATTGCCCAAAGATAGAACGACACGTTGCGGTAACGACAGAGCCATTCATTTGCTTTGGGAGCCCACGCCTGTAACGCTAGCACGAAGAAAAACGGAAAACCGAGCGTAGGAGTGATGCGTTTCAGAATCATCAGGAAAGAGGACCAAAAACTCAGCTCTGGGTGGACTCCGATGAGGGTGAAATAGAGCGGTGCAGCTACGGACATCACTAAGTTGCAGAACATGGTGTAGGTGGTGGTGGTCATGCGGTCGGCTCCGAGCATGGAGGAGATGACTACCACAGAGGCTGCCACCGGGCAGAGGGCGCACATCATAACCCCTTGAGCCATTGTCTCGTTGCCCGAAACGCCCCGCACTAGCAGATAGAGCCCCGCACTTACCGTTAACTGAAAGAGAATCAGCCAAAAGTGCAACATCGAGAAGCGAAGATGCCGTAAATCTACCGTAACGAAATTGAGCGTCAGAATGGTGAAGATCAGCCACGGTACCAAACACGAAAGATATACGCTGACGCTGTGGAAAAGCAGCCCCAACAGGATGGCGGTAGGGAGAACGTAACTTCGGTATTTTTGCATGTGGGGGGTTAGGGTTTAAGGTTTAGGGTTTAGGGTTTAGTGTTTAGGGTTTAGGGGTTATGTGTGGAGATGTCACATTGTGGTGTTTCGGGGATTGCGGTGTCTTTACAATGTGGCGAACGGTGCCACTGCACGGTCAAAGATCCCGTTCACGTACGCGAGCACCATTCCGTAGTTGCTGACGGGGATGCCTGCTTCGATGGCAGGGCGTAAGCGCTCGTGCAGCTGCTTGCGTGTAACCATACAGCCGCCGCATTGAATCACCATTGCATATTGCTGGATGTCAGGGATTTGATTTAATCCCGACACGAAATCGAATTGCAGTGTTTTGTCGGTGAACTTCTGGATAAGCCGAGGCAGTTTCACCCGCCCGATGTCCTCGCAGGAGGTAAGGTGCGTGCAGGATTCCAGCATCAGGATGCGGTCGCCGTCGCGAAGATTGCGCAGATGGGGTGTGCCGTCGAGATATGCGTCGAACTCGCCTTTGTGATGTGCCAACACCACACTGAAACCGGTCAAAGGGATGTTTTCTGGCACCTCTTTTTCTACTTTGTGGAAGGCTTGGCTGTCAGTGATGACCAGTTTTGGGGCGCGGTGGTTTTGTAAATAAGTAGTCACCTTGTCCTCTTTCAACACAATGGCAATCGACTCATTGTCAAGTATATCGCGGATCATCTGCACCTGAGGGAGAATCATTCGGCCTTCCGGAGCTTCTGAATCGATAGGGGTGACTAACAGCACTTCGTCGCCCTCCCCGATGAGGTCGCCGAGAAGCGAGCGGGTGCGGTAAGCCGATTCGGGCATGATGCGCACGACTTCCTGCAACATCTCTTCAATGCCAAAATGTGTTTTTGTGCTGATATTCAAAACTTTGTGTTTGTCAATTTCCAAATCGCGCACAGTGCAGAGGTCGCTTTTGTTATTGACGATGAGGTAGGGGAGTTCGAATTGGCGGAACTGTTGCATCAGTTCTCTTTCGGGAATACCTACTTCGTGATTTGTGATGACGAGAATGGCTAAATCAATGATTTTCAAAACTTCCAATGATTTTTGCACTCGTTTTGCACCGATATCGCCCACATCGTCGATGCCGGCGGTGTCGATGACAACACACGGTCCGATGCCGAAAATTTCAATGGATTTGCGCACGGGGTCGGTGGTGGTGCCTGCGGTGCTGTCCACAATAGCGACCTCCTGTCCCGTGATGGCGTTAATTAACGAGCTCTTGCCGTTGTTCCTTCTTCCAAAAATGCCGATGTGCGGCTTGTCATTACGTCCTTTCATGGCGGCAAAAGTACATTTTTTTAGGCAAAAGGCAATAGAAATATCTATCGTTGCGGAGTTGCTAAGGTGATTGGGTGAGAGTAAGATTACAGGAACATCCTAGTTCTCTCTCGATATTCGGCGTATCCCGGCTTGTTTTGGAGCTGGCGTTTTTCCATGAGCGGGACACTGACGCATACAAAAAGCAATGTCATCGCAATCGGACCGCAGATAAACCAGTCGATGCCGCCCAAAACAAAATACATCAACCAAATACCCCACCAAAACATGATTTCGCCAAAATAATTGGGGTGCCGCCCATGTTTCCAAAGGCCCACATGACAGTATTGCCCCGGGTTGGCGGCGCGGAAGTCGTGAATCTGCTTGTCCGCTACGAGCTGGAGGGTGGCCGCCGCTATGCAGACAATGAAACCAATGCAAAGTTGGAGTGTGGTAGCCAACAAAGTGTATATTCCTTCGTTACATAATCCAAAGACGTCTTGGAATGTGAATCCCCATTCAAACATTTTCAGGCCGGGCAGCATGGCGCCAAAGACCACAATCGTGGGCATCAGGTTCAACCCGAACAGGTTGAGAAGGTGGAATAGCACTGGATGCAGGCTGCGGTATTGGGTGTAACGCCAGTCCTCGTGGCCCAGACCCTTGAATGTGATTGCCCAGTTTCGCGTCAGCCGCCATCCCCAATACCACGAAGCCATGAGCAACAGGATCACCGGCACCGACCACGTTTGCGTGTGAAACGCCCAAAACAGAAAGGCCACGGGAGGAAACACGCTCCAATAAGGGTCATAGACTGAGACGTTGCGGAACAGAAGTCCAAAGAACCAGACGACCACCGTGGCCGCCACATCGGCGACGAACAGCTGCCAAAAATGGTGCCAGTTGGTGCTGGCAAATCCTTGATACACAAGTAATCCGATTGCGAAGGCGATGATATAAATGATGGTTATGATGATAAAGCTGATGCTGCGGGATTCTTTAATAGACATATTTAATGTAAATGATTTTTTTCTTTTGGATGATGGGAAAATGAGAAGATTAGAAACTATTTGGAGCTCTCGTCTAATGCCAAGCGGAAACCGACATGGTTGAAGGATCTGTTCGGGATGCTTTGGGCGCGGGCAGAAACCCGGCAGACATCCCAGTAGCTGGTCATGCCGCCGCCACGATAGACCTTGGTCTCGCTCAGATTATATCCAGTGGGATTCTCAAGCGGCACACTGGAGTTCCATTCGTAAAGATCAAAACCGTCGCTGCACCATTCATACACGTTGCCGCTCATGTCATAGATGCCTAATTCGTTGGGCTTCTTGGTGCCGACAGCATGAGGCTTGTCCTCGCTGTTGTCCTTGCACCATGCCACCTCCTCCAAATCGTTGGAGCCGCTGTATTTGTAATTTTTGGAAAGATTTCCACCGCGGGCGGCGTATTCCCATTCCGCTTCGGTAGGCAAACGGTATTTTTTGCCTGTGAGCAGGTTCAATTTACTAATGAATGTCTGTGCTTCATACCAGCTGACACCTGTGACAGGCAGACTGTCGCCGACGAGCTTAGAGGGATTTTTGCCGCCCATCACTGCCATCCAAAGCTCCTGTGTCACTTCATATTTAGCAATGTAATAACCGTTTAACTTTACTGGATGGGCAGGAGCCTCGTTGACTGAGCAGTCCGAATGCTTGTCCGTGCAACCCATTAGGAATTCCCCGCCTTGAACGTGGACAAGCTCGATGGTGGGAACTTGTGCGTAAATTGATGATGCCAGCATTATTGAAATAATGGCGACAAAAAGCGGTTTATTTCTCATAATTGTTAGTTTTTAATTTAATCGGCAAAAGTACATTTTTTTGAAATAGAAAAAATGTACTTTTGCCACGCAAATCAAGATATCATTTTATGAAAAAATCAGGTCTATTAACATTGTTTCTTGGCGTATTTTTTTTATTTAGCATTGCACAAAACAGTTCCCTCAATGGTCCTACTGTGAACATGGATCGGAATGCGAGCTTATGGGTTTTGGATGAAAGCGATGACCAAATCGTATTTGCGACATTACAACCCGGAATACCAAGGGGTTACGAAGATTTTTTGATTCATCGTTACGATAAGCGCACCCATTCCATCGAAATTCAAAAATTGGATGATGATTTGGATTGTCGCTTTGCGTATCTTTATGATGATCAGGTGATTGCCGTCAAGCAGGGTATAGACAGTAAAACAAAATCTGTGGATTACCTTAAAGCACCTGTTCCTGCTTCTGTCTCTGACAAAGCCATCAAAAAGTTACCTTTCACCTCTTTGTATCAACTACCGTTGGAAGGGAACAATTATTCTTTTTCCAGTATGACCTTTTCCCCAGACCGTTCCAAATTCGCCATTTTGACCATTTTGAAACCAAAATCCAGCAAACGAATCGCGCATGTCGCGGATGTTGCTGTTTTTGAGAATAATGGCGAGCTTTTATGGCACCAACGCCAAAACGCCCATTGGCTTATCAACGATAAGGTTAATTACTATTTGTCAAATGAAGGAGCCGTATATATTGCGGAATATGGCAGTTATTATAATGCCTACCTGCATCAGACAGATTCTCTTCATATTTCGGTTTACAATAATGGGGATATTTGGAATTATACAGAAGGATTTGGAACCAACGCCGTGTTTGGTTGCGGGAAAGCACTGCTGAAAGATGGCAGATTTGTGGTTTGCGGGGTGCCGTGCCAAAACAATCGTAATTCACGACAATTAATCACCTATTTTGTCTCTCCGGATGGCGATGTGGAGAAAGAAGAGTCTTCATTCGAGTTCCCTTTTAATGACGGGTATAGATACGAATATGCTGAACTTAACAGCGGTCCCGAGAAATATCTTCCTTATTTTTTTGACATAAAAGAGTTGGATGACGGCAAGTTGATGTTGGTCGGAGAGCAGAATTACCGAACCCAGGTGGGTACCTCTGTCTCTATTGGAGGATCGTGGGGCGTTGAAGAAATAATGGGTTATGTCTCCCGCAATCTATTTATTACAACCCTCTCGGACAAAGGAGAGGTTCTGGACACTCATACGTATCCGAGAGCGACCTCCTCACCTGAGAATCGTTATATGGACCACCACAACCTTAATGCACCGGGTATTTTTGTTCACGATGGAGCTTTTTGGTTGATTTACAATGACCACAAGGACAATTTCACCCCAAACAATAAAGTTTGGCATCTTTTGTACAACAACAAAGCGGGCGATGTCTGTGTTGTGGTGACGAATACATCACAACAAGGAGATTTCAATGGCAAAGCCATTTTCACTGCAGGAAAGTCCCCATACCTTCCGTCCTCCTCTTATTCAGGTCAGTTTGAATTTTTCCATAAAGTTTTGTCATACGATGACCATGCCGTCTATTATCTGATCAAATACGACAATAAATTCCACGTGGAGCGAATCACGTGGTAATTGATAAGGATGGTGTTCAGAGGGGGTAAGTGCATCCTCGTCGCCAGCTTCGACGGGTTTTATCTGGACATTATTGATGCGTTTGAGTGTTTTGAATGAATATTTTTGTACCTTTGCGCGGTTTTTATTGAAAATCAAAAACTGTTAATAAT